>NZ_JACJEP010000017.1:0-93385 GCF_014164135.1 Pseudoalteromonas sp. SG45-1 | reverse complement strand
CTGCTCGGTCAGTTTATACTGCAAGTATTCGTAGATGTCCGCTTCGCGGTCACACACCGATATCACGTTCGCCATTTGTCCTTGCAGCCGCTCTGCCATCGCTCGTGACGCTGACTCCCACTTGTAACTTTCTTTTTCTTCGTAAGAAGTCGTCGCGTGTTTTTCTCTTTTTCCCATCGTGTTGATATCACGAATCCAGCGAGACTGTTCAATTAATCCCACAACTTGCTTTGTGTCTGGCGCAAACAGTAATACGCTATGAGCTAACAAGCCTCGTTGTTTTGCTCCTCGTCCGACATGACCCAAATCATCTCGAATGGAGGAATGTTTATAAATTAGTGTGGTCGTGTCTTCTAATGCGAGCAACAAGTTATGACTTTTTGCTTGTTCAACCGTGGCTTTAAAGCCTGACTCTGCTATAGCCGTTGCGTCAATATTCTCGTTGCGAATAAAGCGGTAGGCACCTTCCATATCGGCGGGGATTGAGTGATGTTTACAAGTGGTTTTCCCGGTTCATTTGCAAGCGTTGATGCTAACTTTACCAGACGCGCTGTTCTTCTTGGATCACCTAAGTCCGATTTACCGAATTGTTGTTTTGCCCAATGAGTATGTTCGTTAATCATAATGTGCCCTCAAACAAGATTTGAAGATCTGATCATGACATTGAGATTTAGTTCAAAAAAATCCCCGCTAATTTCTTAGCAGGGATTTGTGTATAAGAGACAGCTAACAAGCGGCATTTTTTATTTTAATAAACTTACCCGCGAGGAATAAAACCAAGCGCATCGTATACCGATTTCAATGTTTTCTCAGCACGTACACTTGCTTTTTCAGCACCTGACTTCATTATGCCATCAAGTAGGTTTTGATCTTCTCTGATCTCTTTAAAGCGTGCTTGAATTGGCTCAATCATATTTACAACTGCATCTGCTGTATCTTTCTTTAAATGGCCATACATTTTATCTTCATACTCAGGAACTAGGTCTTCAATTGAGCGCTTAGTTGCAACACTCAATAAAGTAAGCAAGTTTGATACGCCAGGCTTTTCTGTGCGATCAAAATAAATACGTGCTTGTTCATCTGAATCAGTTACTGCTTTTTTAAGCTTTTTCACAATTTGCTTAGGCTCATCTAATAACATGATGTAACCATTTGGGTTTTCGTCAGACTTAGACATTTTTTTAAGTGGATCTTGCAAGCTCATTACGCGTGCACCAAACTCAGGGATGTACGGCTCTGGTAATTTAAATACGTCGCCATATAAATTATTAAAGCGTGTGGCTATATCGCGAGTCAGCTCTAAGTGTTGCTTTTGATCATCCCCTACTGGTACTTGATCAGCTTGGTATAATAAAATATCTGCAGCTTGCAATACCGGATATGAAAATAAGCCCACGTTTACGTTATTTGCGTGCTTAGATGACTTGTCTTTAAACTGAGTCATTCGATTAAGCTCACCCATTTGCGCGTAACAATTTAATACCCACGCTAATTGTGCATGCTCAGGTACTTGCGATTGTACAAATAACGCAGATTTTTCAGGATCAATGCCACATGCCGCATAAAGAGCAATACCATCTAACACTCGAGAGCGCAGTAATTCAGGCTCTTGGCGAACCGTAATAGCGTGTAAGTCTACTAACATAAAGAAACTTTCGTGGTCTTCCTGTAACTTTAGCCACTGGTTAATAGCGCCAACATAGTTGCCTATTGTCATACCACCGGTTGGCTGAATGCCGCTTAAAACTACTGGTTTACTCATGATTTTCCTTTATTTTGCTTAATGAATAATATTTAACGCTGCGTTAGAACAGGTATTATATCTAAGAAGTTATCGCATAGGTACTGCGGATTATAATCCTCAAGATTTTCACCTTGGTTATAGCCATAACTAAGTGCAATTACGTCTATATTAGCGGCTTTAGCTGCAAGTATATCGCTTTTAGAATCACCTATCATTATTGCTTTATTAGGCTCCGCATTTAGTTTTTTGCAGGCAAATAGCAATGGTTCTGGCGATGGTTTTTTTGCCATGTCGTCACCGCATACAACCACATCAAAATGACTCGTTAGTGCCAATTTTTCGAGTAGTTTCTCTGTAAAAATTCGAGACTTATTAGTGATTAATGCTTTAGGCATACCGCGAAGTGCTGCAAGCCCTGTTTCTACATGTTGGTACAAAACACTATACTCACCAACTTGCTGTTCATAATACTTATAGAACTGTAATATTGCTTTGCCACTAAGTGACTCATCTAGATTTTCACTCACTTGCATATCGCCACTCAAAGCGCGTTTAACAAGGACTTCAACCCCATTACCAATCCAACTTTCAACCAAGCGTTGACTAACAATAGGAAAAGCAAAATCGCTCAAGGTTAAATTAATAGCGATATACAAGTCGTAAACGCTATCAACCAAAGTACCATCTAAATCAAATAAGGCGACATCGTACTTCATTACTTAACACTTCCAAGCTGCTCACGCATTTGATCAATCACCACTTTGTAATCAGGTTGATTAAAAATAGCTGAGCCTGCAACAAACATATCAGCACCCGCTCGAGCCGCTGCTGCAATATTATCGACCTTAATACCACCATCAACCTCTAAGCGAATATCTCGGCCTGATTCAATAATACGCTGTTTGGCTTGGCGTAATTTTTCAAGCGTATGAGGGATAAAGCTTTGCCCGCCAAACCCAGGATTTACCGACATTAGTAAAATGGTATCTAGCTTATCAATAACATGATCTAAATAACTTAGGCTTGTTGCTGGGTTAAACACTAAGCCTGCTTTACAGCCGTGATCTTTAATTAACTGTATTGTACGATCGACGTGCTCACTGGCTTCAGGATGAAAAGTAATAATAGAAGCACCAGCCTCAGCAAATAAAGGTATTATGCTATCTACAGGCTTAACCATTAAATGTACGTCGATAGGTGCTGTAATACCGTAATCTCTTAGTGCTTTACACACCATAGGACCAATTGTGAGATTAGGTACATAGTGATTATCCATTACATCAAAGTGAACCACATCAGCACCCGCTTCGAGAACTTTATCAACATCTTCGCCTAGCTTTGCAAAATCAGCAGACAAAATAGAAGGGGCTATTAAATATTTTTGCTCTGGGTTAAACATGATTAACTCCATCAATAAATAGTGTATTGCGTTAATGTAACTTAATTGAAGATGTTACCCAAGTAATATGGCGTAATAGCCCCCATTTTAGGTAACTTTAAGTTTGATATTTAACCAGTATTTGCTATGATTAAAAAAGTAACAAATTATTGGATTTCATCATGCGTGCTTTTAAAATTGGGATATTAATTGCGTCGGCATTACTGCTTATCGGGGCGTTTAGCTTTGGTTCAAGCTCTGAGCAAGAATTAAGCTCAGTGAGTAATTGTCATAATACACAAGTGGTAAGTGCTCAAAACACTTTAACTGCGTGTATTAAAGCTGAAGAAGAGTCATCATGGTTTTCGTGGTTAACTGGCGATAGCCGTAGTGCTCAGTTTCATTACCTTGATTTACTGGAACTACTTACTAGTTCTGAAGATTCTAAAAACACTCCTTCTTTAAAACCTTTATTTTAAATAATGCTACAATTTTTTAGCGCGTTGCAAAGTGTGCTAGCTGCATTTTTTGGTGTTCAGTCTGAAAATAAACGCCAAGTCGATTTTAAACAACATTCCCCTTTATCCATCATTTTAATTGCGATTGTACTATTTGTTGCTTTTGTTATCGCAATTTACGCAGTGGTTGCTTGGGTGCTAAATACATAGCCATCAACTCGTCAACTTTATTTCTAGAGCCACCTTTGGGGCTAATAGTGCGCTTTACTTGAATTTGTTCAAGCGATGCTTGGCTATAAATTTTACGCGTCCACACGGTATCGTGGTTTGAAATAAGCACAGGCGTGTTATTTTCAAATGCGGCTTGTTCTGCCAAATTAGCTAAGTTAGCCTGATCATCTAAATTAAAACCCCCTTTAGCGTATGACGTAAAAGAAGCCGTTTTACTTAATGGTACATAAGGTGGGTCGCAATAAATAACAGCATTGTTAGGCACTAACTTAAAAACGTCATCGTAATCTAAACAAGTGAACGTTGCTTTTTGTGCTTTTTCAGCAAAAAAATACATTTCTTTTTCAGGAAAGTAAGGCTTTTTATACTTACCAAAAGGCACATTAAAAATGCCTTTTAAATTATACCTACACAGTCCGTTGTAACCATGGCGGTTCATGTATAAAAACAAGATTGAACGTTCGTATACATCACGGCTTTGATTAAACTGCACACGATATTCGTAATACGCATCTGCGTGATTATTCAAATCAACAAATAGCTTTTTAGCGTCACTAATAAGCTCATCTGGAGAGCTTTTAAGCTCTTTATATAAGTTAATTAAGTCTGCATTGATATCATTGAGGATA
Source organism: Pseudoalteromonas sp. SG45-1 (assembly GCF_014164135.1). NCBI lineage: Bacteria > Pseudomonadati > Pseudomonadota > Gammaproteobacteria > Alteromonadales > Pseudoalteromonadaceae > Pseudoalteromonas > Pseudoalteromonas sp. SG45-1. Next base: position 88,945 of record NZ_JACJEP010000017.1, on the reverse strand, counting down.
TAGTGCTTAAAGTCACTATTTAAAAACACAGAGCCTGCACCAACAAAAGGTTCAACCAAAGTATCAGCATGCTTGCTAGCTTGGTTTAATCGCGCATTAATGTTTTCAACTAGGCTGTATTTTCCGCCGGCCCATTTAAGGAAGGCTCTACTTTTTTGCTGCATTGGCTCTTTACTTCAATCTGGTGTTGCGCGATTTTACACTAAAGCAGTGTGTTTTACTGATCAACGACTGCTATTTCTTGCTTTATTTTACTAATTTTTTTATAGAAAGGTTTATTTTTTCTAACCCCAGGGGGTAAAGTATCCATTGCTGATTTTGCCTCGTTTATACTCTCAAAGCTGCCAAATGTAACAACCCACCATATTTGATTATTTCGCTTCGTTTGGTAAGAATGTGCTTGCTGCTGTAGATTGAATTGAGCAATGAAATTATCGCGAACTTCCTGCTGAGTTACCGCTAATAATTGAATAACACTATTTGTATCTGCTTGCTGCATGTACCAAATATTATCTTGGCTTATCTGAGTTTGCTCTGCTGTATTTACTTTCTCTACTTTTAGAGCTTTAGATACAACTTCACCTGCTTCACTGCTTTTGTTTTTAACGCTATTATCAATAGCATTGTCTAATACCTTGACGGTATTTGCAGGTTCGGTAAGACTTTGCATGATAGCAGGCACATCATTAATGTGTACGCTCTCTGGCTCAATATCTGGCTCAACTACTTCAGGGTCATTTAAAGTAACTACTGACTCATTTTGCTTTATAACCGGCTCACTTACTTGCTCTACAGATATTGCTGTATTTAGGACTTGCGCTTCTTCCTGCTGATAATATTGTTGCCACCACTGCGTCATATCAGACTTATAAAGCAGACCAATAATTAAAAGCATAATTAACAACATCAAAATCAATAAGTGCAATCGCCAAGATACTTTATCTTTAACGATAATATCGGCTATGTGCTCACTAGGTTGCCAAGCAAGCAATAAGCTGGGATTACCATGAGCCTCGGCTAAAAAAGTACTAAAAACAGGGTCTTCATCATAAGGTAAATCAGTAAAGTACCACTGCAATAACATCTTGCTTTCTCGAAGCGTCAGTGGCTCCAAGTAAATTTCGACAGCATCATTTAAAGCAAGTTTAGACTGTGATGCAATTATGATATACAACGTATTAGGGCTATTTTTAGAAAGCAGCTCAAGCTCAATTAGTATCTCTTCAGATAATTGCCTACCGCCATCAAGCACCCATAAACAAGGTCCGCACTGCTGTTGCTCAAGCAGCTGGTAATAGTTTTCAGGTAAACTTAAATTATGATCAACTAAAGGGGAATCAAAGCTTTGCTCTAATAAATCGCTCATTAGCTGAGCGTCAGTCATTTGTGCACTTACTTGCACAAACGCTTTATTAAAGTCATTGTATTTATCTGTAATGAAGGTTTCGAGCATATAACTTTTACCTAGCCCCGATGTGCCAAGTAAAACTATTAAATTTTGTCCGTACTCAAATTGCAGTGCGATTCTATCCACCAAAGCCGCACGGCTTGGTAAAATTTGTGACTGCATTTACTGCTCGATTAAGTCTCTAACTTGGTCATCAGAAACATCATCAACTAATGCACACTGGCCAAATTGGGTAGGTAGAATAAAGCGTATAGTGCCTCTTTTATTCTTTTTGTCTTTACGCATATGCGTTAGGAACTGCTCACTAGTCATTTGCTTTGGAATTTCTGTTGGTAAATTATATAGCTCAAGCAGCTTAATAATTCGATCAACTTCACTTGCGCTTAAATCTTGGCGTGTCTTGGCAAGTTTAGCTGCTAATACCATGCCTGTTGCAACAGCTTCGCCATGTAACCAAACGCCGTAGCCCATTTCTGCCTCAATTGCATGGGCAAATGTATGACCTAAGTTTAATAAAGCACGTAAACCATGCTCTTTTTCATCTTGCGCAACTATAAGCGCTTTTATTTCACAACATCTAAAAATAATATGCTGTAAGCACGTTTCATCTAGTTGCTGCAAATTAGCTACGTTTCGCTCTAAGTATGCAAATAATTCGGTATCGTAAATCAGACCATACTTAATTACTTCAGCCATACCTGCTGCAAACTCTCTTGCTGGTAGGGTGTGTAATGTTTGTGTATCAATAAAAACCGCTTGAGGCTGATAAAATGCCCCTATCATATTTTTACCTAAAGGATGATTTACTGCCGTTTTACCACCTACCGATGAATCAACCTGTGAAAGCACTGTCGTTGGTATTTGAATAAACGGTACGCCGCGCTGATAACACGCTGCTACAAAACCAGTTAGATCACCTATAACACCGCCACCTAACGCGATTAAACACGTATCTCGGCCACAGTTATTTTGTAGTAAAAATGCTGATATTTTTTCAAACCATTCAAGTGATTTATATTGTTCACCGTCAGGAATAATAAAAGATAGCGGATTTTGATCTGCTAATGAGTCAAGTAACGCTTGTAAATATAAAGGCGCTATTGTGTCATTAGTAATGATGATAGGCCGACAATCACCAATGTGGTGAACCAGGCGGCCATTATCTTGAAGTGCAGATTGCCCAATATAAATAGGATAACTTCGCTCGTCCAAATTAACTGTTAATTTAAGCATGCTTAGTTATTTCCTTATTATTGGTTTTTAAAAATCTAATTTCTCGATGATTTGGTTAGCAACAACTTTAGCGCTTTGCTCATCGGTACGTACAACAAAATCGGCAACTTCTTTGTATAGGGGCTCGCGTTCTTCTGCTAAGCGCTCTAGTACGTTACGAGGTGCTTCTTCAGTTTGCAGTAATGGGCGACGCTTGTCGCGTTGCGTGCGTGCAACTTGCTTTTCTATAGGTGTCTCTAGGTATACAACTATACCTCGAGCCGAAAGCTTGTTTCGAACTTCTTTGCTCATTACTGAACCACCACCGGTAGCAAGTACAATACCTTGCATCTCGGTTAAATCGCCAATAACAGACTCTTCTCGAAGTCTAAAGCCTTCTTCACCTTCAAGATCGAATACCCATGCAATATCTGCACCTGTGCGGCGTTCGATTTCTTGATCAGAATCAACAAATTCAAGGTGTAATTGGTCAGCGATGTGACGACCAATCGTGCTTTTGCCAGCCCCCATGGGGCCAACTAGAAATATATTACGTTTCTCAGCCATATCTTTTAGTACAAACAAACTCTAAAATTTGAAATAAAACCCCGCCTAACGACCTGGCCCCAAAATTAAGGAGGGGATTATCTCAGTAATTGCAGGGGTATTTCAAGTCAATTAGAATAAAAAGCCATATAACGAGCAATTAATCTAAATAATCACCCGTTGGTTAACATAAAACCACTGTATTTTAATCAATTTGTATTTTCGGTGTCACGAAAATAAGTAATTCACGCTTTTCATTAAACTCACTTGTGGTTTTAAATAGTCTTCCTACGTAAGGAATGTCACCTAAAATTGGCACTTTACTCGTAGTATTAATGATTTGCTGTTGGAAAATACCACCGAGTACTACGGTTTGGCCATTCTCGACTAACACTTGTGTTTGAATTTCTTGAGTATCAATAGACACCGCTTCACCAGTACCTGTTTGTACAGTATCACCACGTGTATCTTGAGTAATAATTAAATCTAGAATTACTTTATTATCAGGTGTGATATGAGGTGTAACTTCTAAGCTCAGTACCGCTTTTTTAAAGCTTACGGTAGTAGCACCGCTTGAAGCTGACTCAGTATAAGGAATTTCAGTACCTTGCTCTATTCGGGCTTTTTGCTGATTAGCCGCTATTATACGTGGACTAGCAATAATCTCGCCTTTATTCTCTTCCTCAAGCGCACTTAGCTCTAAATCAATCAGCGTGCCGTTAGCCAGTTTTGCTATGTGTAAGCCAATGCTAGCCGCAGGGTTAGTGATAGGTAAATTTACATTTAATCGGTCTGAAATACTTGGTGCATCTGAAGTAGATGTCGCATTATAAATACCTTCTGCGCCTTCAAGAGAGCCTGAAATACCAACACTACTGCCTTGGTCACTAAAGCCCCAACGTACGCCTAAGTCTTCAGTAACGTTATCGCGTACCGTTACCATTCGAGATTCGATTACAACCTGCTGCACTGGAATATCGAGCGTTTCTATCATCCGGCGAATGTTTTCTATACTCTTTACAGTATCTTTTACCAACAAAGTATTTGTACGTTGATCAACAGATACACTACCACGGGCAGTTATAATACTGTTTGTATCTGTTTTTAATAGATCAGCAAAATTTTCGGCTTTAGCATAGTTTAATCGGATGTATTCACTATATAGGGGCTCTAAGTCTTCAACTTGCTGTTTAGCTTTTAAGTCTTTGGCTTCACGTGCTGCAAGTTCTTCTGCAGGCGCTACCATTAATATAGAGCCGTCCATGCGCTTATCTAGCCCTTTAATACGTAGTACTACGTCAAGCGCTTGATCCCACGGTACACCATCTAGGCGCAGCGTTATATTGCCCGTTACTGAATCACTGGTTACTAAGTTAAAGTCGTTGTAACCCGCGATAATTTGCAGTGCTGCACGCACAGAGATATCTTGAAAATTTAAGGTCATAGGGCGACCTTGATACTCAACACCACCATCTAAGTACGCATTTTGCGTTTCATCTTTTTCTACTGTCAACGTTAAAATATTATCTATTTGCTGATACGTAAACGTGAACTGAGCATTAGGTTCGATAACAACACGACTTAAACCATCTTCTTTAAAAGTCTCGATATTACTTACAACAGTTCCAAAATCTAATACATCTAATTCATAAAGTAGATCGTCTAAAATATCGGTGTGATGAAAGTCAGCGTAAATTTTCCCGCCACTTTCATGGACTTCAATTGCAGCTTGAGTGTCTTGTAAAAATACAAGTACTTTTGCTTCACCCTTCTCACCACGTCTAAAATCAATTGACTGGATACGGTTAATGTAATTTCCACTTACATCACCTGAGTCCATCACTACATCTTCATTTTCAGATTCTGTAAGAGGGTTATCAGAGACACGTATCGATACTAAATTATTATGAACTTCAGTCTCATAAATTTTTAATCTATCTAAGTTTACCGTTACCTTTAAACCACTGTTAGTTAAAACATTAGTAACACTGCTAATTCCAGCTTGATTAACTTCAACATCATTTAAACCAACTTCTAACTCTGCAGAATCAAAAAACATTTCGATTCGGGCTGGGCTATTAAACACTTGAACTTTTGGTTCAAAGGTTAACCCTTCATCAAAAACAAGCTGTAATTCAGTTTCGCCTTTAAGTAATGGATTATAACGAACATCATAAAGCAATGGCCCAGCTATGGCTGAGTTTACAGTGACTAAAGCAACAGCAGCCAGTAATGTCCGTGAAATACGATGAAGCCAAAGTACATCCTTATGCATCCTATTTTTACCTTTTTTATTATTAATTTGCGCCATCTGTTGCCGCCTCTAACATTTCTAATTTCGTCAGGCGCTCTTTCCAACAGCCAGACCCATCAGGGATTAATTCCACTAATTCTATATAGTCGTTGCTTACTCTTTTTACTTTGCCATCATAACTTCCAAGATAATTCCCTACCGTTACGCGGTGCAAAGTGTCATCTGTTGCTGTAATTAATGCCCATATTTGTCCACTAGAGCCAATTGTGCCTTTCATTGCTAAATTATCTAGCGGGTATTTCTCTAACGGTTCGCGGCGACGCTCTTGATCTGGGTGCAAACAGTTTTTTACCTGCGTTAGTTTATTTTGAATAATCTCAGGCTGAGGCGCTACAAACGGGCTACGTAGCTGACCAGCACTGTACTCAAATATTTCAAACTTTGTCAGTTCAGGAATCGTCTCAACCTTTGGTGTGGTGCTTGCTTTTACCTGATCAATAAATTCTTTTTGCTCAGAAGTGTCATCATTACAACCAGCTAAAACAAATGCTATAGCTAAAGGTACTACGCGAAGGAGTTTCATTTTTTAACCCCTTCTTCATAACGATATGTTTTTGCAACAACACTGAATGTTAACTGTTTATCGCCCGATGATAAAATAGAAAAGTCATGTAAGCTTACAATTCGGGGTAACTGGGCCACTTTACCTACAAACTCACCAAACTCATGGTAGCTACCTATTACTTCGATTTTAATAGGCAGCTCGGTATAAAATTCTTTTTCAACTTCTGGCAGCCAACCTATTTTTAAAAAAGTCAGACCACTCGTTGTCCCAACATATGATAAATCATCAAGTAAACCAGGAGTTTCATTCGAAGTGGGTAGACGCTTTAATAGCTGTGAAAACTTATCTTCCATTTCAATCATTTGTTGACGATATATTTCAAGCTTGCTCGCTACTGCATACTTAGTTCGATAAGTTGTTCGTAGTTCAACTTCTTTTGCCACGGCACTATGGTAGCTGTCAATTTCATCAGAAACTAATAGGCTATAACTAAAAAACAATACAAGGCCCGCAACAAATGTGCAGCAAATTGCTTTAACAGCAATTGGCCAATCACCAATGTTATCAAGCTCTATTTCATTCCAATCAATTTCACTCAGTGCTTTAAAATCAAGGTTCATCGCTAACCTCACCAATTTTATCAAATGGTTTTACATAAAATTCCATATTAAAATCACTAAGTAAACGCGAAGATTGATCGCCTGCAACAATGCCCTGCATTGAAGGATTCTCTAGTAAATATGAGCTTTGTACTTGGCGGAGCATTGTTGATAGACGATTATTAGATTCACTACGTCCTAAAACATGTATTTGGCTGCCTTTGCGCTCCAGTTTTGTTAAATAAACACCACCTGGCACTATTTTGGCAACTTCATCCATTATTTGCGTACCCAAGTTACGGCTGCTTTGCAATTCTTCAATGAGCCTCATACGCTGTTGTAAATTTTCCTTTCTTTTATCTAAGCTTCGTATTTCACTTATTTTTTTATCTAGCATGCTAATTTCTGAGCTTAAATAATTATTCTTTAAGTTTTGACCGTCTTTTAAGGCACTATAAAAAGAGCTTAATAAATACATACTTGCAAAACAAAGTATAACGACACCAACAAGTATAGTTACAAATTTCTTTTTCGATTCTTCGCGTTGTGATTCACGCCAAGGCAGTAGATTTATATGTGGCATGTTGAAAAACTCCTTAATGCCAACCCTGTTGCAATTGCAAACTGCGTTTTGTGACGCTGCATTATATTACGGTCTACCTTTGGGGAAATTTCCATATTTACAAAAGGCTCTGCAACAACTGAGTGGATACCGAGTTCTTCAATAAGCAATCGGTCGATACCTTTTATCATCGATGTACCGCCCGTTAATACAATATAATCTATTTGCTCTTTACCACTGGTTGTTAAAAACATTTGCACAGCTCTGCGAACTTGTTGAAGTAACGAAGTTTGAAAAGGGGCTAATACTTCAAAGGTATAGTTTGGCGGTAAATCACCTGATGTTTTGCCTATTTCGGCTTCATCAAAGCCTTTATTATAATAAGCAACAATACTATTTGTATATTGATCGCCACCAAAAACTTGGTCACGGGTATAAATGGTTTCCCCAGCTTGCACAACACTCACAAGCATTAAAACTGCGCCAATATCGACCACAGCCACACACTTATTAAATGCATCGCTAGGTAATTGTTGATAGTAAACGTCCATAGCACGGCTCAATGCGTAGCTTTCTACATCTACTATTTTGGCCTCTAAATTTGCGGCTTCTAAAGCGCCCACCCGTGCTTCAACACTCTCAGTACGAGCAGCCGAAAGCAAAACATTCATTTTGCTAGGATCGGCCTCATTCGTCGAAAGCTTCTCAAAATCGAGGCTCACTTCATCAAGTGGGTAAGGGATTAAACTATCAGCTTCAATTTCAATTTGCGATTCAAGTTCAGCATCTGTTAACGATACATCCATGAAGATCACTTTTGTAATAACTGTTTGGCCAGAAACAGCCACTGCAGCAGATTTTAACGACTTCGGTAATTTTTTTCTTAATTTTGTAATAACGTTACCAATCGCTTCAATATCTTGGATTGTGCGCTCACTCATCGCACCTTTTGGCATCGGCTCAATTGCAAGTGCTTCTAGTCGAAATCCAGTTTCAATTTCACGTAAAAGCACCGCTTTGATAGAGTGCGATCCAATATCAATTCCTACCATCATCGGGGACGGTTTTTGAAATAGTTGACTTAGCATGTTTCAACTTGGCCTTTGTTTTAATAATAAACAAGTTATAATTTTTATCTGAAAAAATATTATTCATTTTTTAATCAATATATACTAGCAGTCAAAACTCGCAATTGGGAGTCCATTTAGGGAAATATAAGTGATTTTATTAAAACGAACTTTACAATTTTTTATCATTTGTGTGTTAATTGGTCTGATCACTTTGGTCAGTCTTTATTACTACGTTAAACCTGATATCCCCAGTGTGCAAGTTTTAAAAGACGTGCAATTACAAACTCCTATGCAAGTATTCACAAAAGATGGGCTTTTAATCAATCAATTTGGTGAAAAGCGTCGTATTCCAGTGACTATTGATGAAATTCCTCAAACACTCATTAATGCATTTTTAGCGACAGAAGATAATCGATTTTACGATCATATAGGCATAGATCCTATAGGTATTGTGCGTTCGGCTATTGTTCTTATATCTACCGGCGAGAAAAAACAAGGCGCAAGTACTATTACTATGCAGCTTGCTCGTAATTTCTTTTTAACTCGCGAAAAAGCATATATTCGTAAAGTTAAAGAAATATTTATAGCGCTACATATTGAAGGTGTATTAACAAAAGACGAAATTTTAGAGCTTTACCTTAATAAAATAGAATTAGGTAATCGCGCTTTTGGTATTGGTGCTGCAGCACAAGTTTATTACGGTAAGGAGTTAAAAGATTTAACACTTGCACAAATGGCGATGATTGCAGGTTTACCGAAGGCCCCTTCAGCTTTAAACCCAATTCGTAACCCAACGCGTGCAAAAGCACGCCGAAATGTTGTTTTAGGGCGTTTATTAACTGAAAATTATATTACTCAAGAAGAATATAACGAAGCAACGAGCCAACCTATCACCGCTTATTTTCATGGTGCTGAAATAAATTTATACGCCCCGTATATTTCTGAAATGGTGCGCGCTGAAATGGTCTCGCGTTATGGAATAGATAAAGCTTACAACTCAGGTTTTAAAATTTTCACCTCGGTAGAGTCTAAAGTTCAAAAAGCAGCGCAAAACGCACTTGTAAATAACTTACATAATTACGATATGCGCCATGGTTTTAGAGGACCAACAGATGTTTTATGGGACCCTGAAACACAACCTGCTTTAACTGAGCAACAAATACTCAATAAATTACAAAGCGTAAATGAGTTGGGTACTTTGAAAGCAGCAGCCGTGCTTAGTGTTAATGATAAAACAGCGTCGGTATTACTTAAAAGTGGCGAGCGCACAACTCTTACTTGGGATAACTTAAAATGGGCGCGTAAATATATTACTCGTTACCGCCAAAGTTTTGCTCCAAAAGCAGCTACAGATATTTTAACGCCAGGAATGCAAATATGGGTGCGTAAAAATGAAGATGACAGCTACTTACTAAGCCAAATACCAGAAGCATCAAGTGCTATTGTGTCACTCGACCCACAAGATGGCAGAATTAAAGCTATTGTAGGTGGTTACAGCTTTGAGCAAAGTCAATATAACCGAGCGGTACAAGCAAAGCGTCAAGTAGGTTCTAATATAAAACCTTTTATATATTCAGCAGCACTTGAAAAAGGTTACACGCTTGCGTCTATATTAAACGATGCTCCTATAAACCAATGGGATAAAAGCCAAGGCGTAGCATGGCGTCCCAAAAACAGTCCTGCTGTATATAATGGTCCGATAAGAATTCGCCGTGCTTTAGCACAATCTAAAAACGTTATTTCGGTGCGCTTACTACGCGGCGTTGGATTACAACGTACAGCTGATCATTTATTAAAGTTTGGCTTTAAAGATTCAGACATTAATCGCAGTGAATCACTAGCACTGGGTAGTGCTTCCATTACTCCACTTGAACTTGCTCGTGGCATGAGTGCATTTGCCAATGGTGGCCACTTAATTGAACCTTACTTTATTTCAGAAATTCAAGATGCTTACGGTAATGTATTGTTTAAAGCAAACCCTGCCCTTGCCTGTGACGAAGAGTCTTTACCAACACATAATGAATTCTCACTTCATAATAGTAGTGATGAAGTGGAGCCAACAAAAAAATGTGCACCGAGAATTATTTCTAAGCAGAATGCTTTTTTAATTGCTGATGCAATGCACAGTGGTATTTGGGGCGGCGGTAGTTGGACCCATAAAACGGGTTGGAGTGGTACAGGTTGGCGCGCACAAGCTTTAGAACGTCGTGATCTTTCGGGTAAAACAGGCACAACTAACGATTCTGTAGACACCTGGTTTAGTGGCTTTAACAGTAAAGTAATGACTTCTGTGTGGGTGGGCTTTGATAACCCAGGTAACGCTCTTGGTCGTTCTACGTACAATAACAACTTAGATAGCAGCCAAATATCTGGTGCTGAATCGGGGGCTAAAACAGCGCAGCCTGCATGGATTGAATTTATGAAAGCCGCACTTGAGGGAACACCTGAAGCGCCAATTGAGCCACCTGAGGGGCTTGTTTCGATTCGTATTGATTTAGCCACTGGTTTGCTAAGCCACAAAAATGACTACACCAGCCGCTTTGAATACTTCGAAAAAGGCACTGCACCGACAAAGTATGTGCTATCTCAGCCAAACGATATATTTGAAGAAGACACAAAAACCGAAGAAGAGCTATTTTAATAATATCTCTGTAATACAAAAACGGCAGCTTATTTAAGCTGCCGTTTTAATTTAAATAATCGCTTATTTTAAGTTTTGAACAAGCCAATATAAGTCAGAGTGTACACCCGCAGCGGTTACTTCTTTCCCAGCCCCAGGCCCCTGAATCACAAGCGCGTTATCACTATACCATTTGCTATTAATTACAAAAATATTATCGCCAGGTGTAAGGTTTGCTAACGCATTCCCATTGGGCACATACGTAACTCCTACTTTAGCGATAACTTCAGTTTTTGTTATATCTAATAGGCCTGTGTATCTCAGTACTGAGTTATTAGCTTTTGCTGTATCAGCATGCTCTTCAATGAACGCATCTAGCTGGGCTTTATTGTTTAGAAAGTCTTCCCAACTTCCTAGCGCAAGCTCACCGGGCATTAATGCCGATAAGCTAACATCATCAAGCTCAAGCTCTATACCTAACTCTCGGGCTAAAATAAGTAACTTACGCTGCATATCTCGTCCAGATAAATCCTCGCGAGGGTCAGGCTCTGTGAACCCCATTTTCTGTGCTTCTAATACCAACTCAGAAAAAGCAGTGGTACCATCATACTTACTACATAACCACGAAAGTGTACCCGAGAACACGCCTTCAATACGCGTAATTTTATCACCACTATTTTGCAAATCAGCCAAAGCAAAATTGATAGGTAAGCCTGCACCTACACTTGTATTATATCGCCAATGTAAATTACGTTCGCCAAGGTTACTACGAAGTGCTTTATACCAAGAAGTAGGTGCTGTACCTGCATATTTGTTAGCACTAATTAAATGACAATCTCTGTCTACAAAATCTGTATATAAAAAGCTAAACTGCTCACTTGCAGTAATATCAATTAAAACTTTATGTTCGTAGTCAAGCTCGCTTATCGCATTAAGTAAATCCGCAGCTTCATAGCTATTCGCCTCATGCTGCCATTGAGTTTTCCATTGCGATATATTTATGCCACTTGCATTAAATAACATATGTTTAGAGCGAACCAGCGCTACCAATTTAATACTAAAGTCGTCTGATAAACGCTCAAATTGTGCCGATAACTGCTCAATAAAAGCATCGCCTACATTGCCAAGGCCCGCAACTATAACGGCTATTTCTTGGCCTTTATTGATTAGCTTATCGTGTAAGGCGCTTTGTATATCGCTATCTATAAATTGGTCTGTTAGTAATAAAACATAACCATTATCTTGATGCACAAAACGCGGTTTTATAGTCTGCTCAGCTAATACTTCTAAAGCTTGCAGTTTTAATACGCTAACGTCTTGCTCAGGGGCAATAATTGCACAGCCATTTAAATTTGACTCACTAATATTAGCTCTACCAGCAAAGTAATTAATAACTTGATATGTTTGTGCAGCCGGTACTACTAAATACACTTCACCATTATGGTTAAAATGATGAAGGCTATGCTGAATAAGCTGACTAACGCTTGCAACCTCACCTTCACTTAATCCTTCAACCATTAACAAATCAACATTTTGCAGCGTGGTTATAAAACGCTTTTTCTTTGCTGAACCTTCTTTTACTATATCTGTTGGGCTTGCTTGCACATCAAAACTACTACGAACAGCTAGCTTAATATCTGTGTTTTTAAGTGGCGATAGTGTTTTTGCATGTAATACAGGGTTACCCAAACGAGCTAATATATTAGCTTGTCCGCGACAAATTTTGCCGTACTTAATCGCTTTTTTTACCTTACGAGGATCAGTGCTAAACACTCCCTGTGTATCGGTCCAAATACATACTTGCTTAGCATTACAGTAATTTGCAAGTAGTGTTGCACTATAATCGCTACCGTTGCGTCCAAGTGTTACGGTCTCACCTTTCGTATCAGCGGCAATAAACCCAGTAACAACATTTATCTTATTAGGCAAAATTGACTGTCGACATTGCTGCGCATTTTGCGCATGCATTAATTCACCATCGTTCAAGGTAAAAAGACTACGGGCATCTTGAGCACACGCCTCAATATTTAACTGCTGTAAATAAGTAGCGAGTAAACGTGCTGACCACAGTTCCCCATGCGCAAGTAACGCAGCCTCTTTCAACTGCTCAGCTTGAGCAAGTTCTGCAATATTACTAAGCTCGGTATTTAGTGTTCTAAGTGCGCAGCGCTTTAAATCAGCTTGTAATAACTGCTCAATTAAATCGCTTTGATGGTTATTTAACTGCAGTAAAATATCAGCGACAGCTTGCGTGTCTTGCAGCTGATAACTTTGCCACAACGACACAAGTGTATCTGTAGTCTTACCTGCAGCAGATACCACAACACAGTCGCCCGGCTGAGTATGCCCAATAATTATTTTAGCTACGCTTTGATAGCGCTCACTAGAGCTTAAGCTTGAACCACCAAATTTATGTACACAATTGACCATATTTATACCAATTCGCTTAATTAAGTTGTCTATTTTGAGGTAAGAAAACCGTATCGATAACAAGGCAAAAATTTCGTTATTTAGTTGTTCTATATTAGGAATTTTTAACGATGTTATCGTGCGGTTTAATCCCTCAAATTGATTAGGTATTATTGCGGATTGGTATTAATTACCAAAGCGCTGGACGGGCTGCACTTAATTTAACGTTTCCACCAGAAGTGCCAGCACCTTTGCCTACACGGCCAACATTTTTATTTTGCCCTGGTTTTACAAGTTCAAATACTCGTTCAAAGTCAGCTATTAAATCGTGTATATCTTCAATCCCAACCGAAATACGAATAAGCGTATCGCCCACACCCGCTTCTAAACGTGCCTTTGCCTCCATACCTGCGTGCGTCATAGTTGCAGGGTGACAAATTAAGCTCTCTACGCCACCTAGTGACTCAGCTAAACTAAACGTTTTAAGGCTAGTTAAAAATGCTGCCGCGTCGTTTATATCGCCTTTAATATCAAAACTAACCATGCCACCAAAGCCAAGTTGTTGTGCTTTAGCAAGTTCATGTTGAGGATGCGACTCAAGTCCAGGATAGTAAACTTGGCTTACAAAATTGGAACTTTCAAGGTACTCAGCTATTGCTAGCGCATTTTCTTGGTGCTGCCTTAAGCGCACATTTAAAGTACGTAGACCACGAAGCGTTAAATAACTATCAAAAGGGGCGCCCGTAATACCAATATTATTTGCCCACCAAGCAAGCTCATCACCAAGCTCTTGTGTTGCAGCAATAACAGCGCCGCCCACTACATCTGAGTGCCCGTTAATATATTTAGTAGTTGAATGCACCACAATATCTACACCAAACTTAATAGGGTTTTGTAAGGCAGGAGACAAAAACGTGTTATCTGCGGCAACCAATGCACCGCATTGCTTAGCAACATCGGTAACCGCTTTAATATCAGTTAAACGAAGTACTGGGTTACTTGGAGTCTCTATCCAAATAAGCTTAGGTTTAATTGCTAAAATTTGTTGAAGGCTTTCTTCTTTTGTTAAATCTAATACTTCAAGCTTCAATAGTCCGCGTTTTTGTAACGATGTAAATAAACGATAGCTACCACCATAACAATCATGTGGAATTACTAACGTGTCGTCACTGTTAAGTAGCTGAGTAGCTAAATGCACGGCAGCCATACCAGTGGCCGTAATTATGCCACGAGCGCCGCCTTCAAGCTTAGCAAGCGTCTCTGCTAAAATATCACGATTAGGGTTACCACTGCGGCCATAATCATACTCACGCTTAGTATCAAAGTCGGCAAACGAATAAGTCGTTGATAAATAAATTGGCGGCACCACTGCACCATGATGTTTATCAGCATCAACGCCGTTACGTACAGCAATGGTCGCTTTGTTTTTTTCGCTCATATTCGTCACCTGATTAATTTGGATGTTTAGACGTCTAAAAGAGTAAGTTATCCGTTTTAATAAGTCAAAGTATTTTAAAGCTCTAGATGGCTAAAGTTAGGAAAGGCGTTTGCTAGTACCACATTTTAGCTCACAAAAGTGAGCTTATTTTTACATCCCAAATAGGCTTATTAAGATAGATCGGTATCTATTATTTGACTATCTTTTTTAAATCGATAGAATTTCACGCATATTTACACGCTTTTTATACCGTGTGAGAAATTAATAATCTGAGGCAACGATACATCTTATGGCTAAATGGAATGGTGAGTATATTCACCCATACGCAGAACACGGGAAAAAATCAGAGCAAGTTAAAAAGATCACCGTTTCGATCCCGCTAAATGTATTAAAAGTTTTAACGGATGAGCGTACGCGTCGTCAAATCAACAACCTTCGCCATGCAACAAATAGTGAATTGCTATGTGAGGCGTTTTTGCATGCATTTACTGGCCAACCTTTACCAAATGACGATGACCTACGTAAAGACAACGCAGAAAAAGTACCAGAAGAAGTTAAAAAGATAATGCAAGAAATGGGTTTAGAAGTGCCTATTTTAAACGAAGAATAAATCGTTACCTTTTTAATCAAAAAACCTCAGCATTGCTGAGGTTTTTTTGTTTAAGCGTTATATATTACGCCATATAGTTTTCAGGCAAGTCAATTTGCGCAACACCCGACTCTACCGCAGCAAGTGCTACAGCTTTAGCTATACGCGGTAGTAAACGCGGATCCATTGGTTTTGGAATAATGTACTGCGCACCAAACTCTAGCTTATCTACGCCTGCCGCTTTTAAAACTTCTGCAGGTACAGGCTCTTTGGCAATACTACGAATAGCCTCAACTGCAGCAATTTTCATTTCATCGTTAATCGCGCTTGCACGTACATCAAGTGCACCACGGAAAATAAACGGGAAACATAAAACATTGTTAACCTGGTTAGGGTAATCAGAGCGCCCTGTTGCCATAATTAAATCGTTGCGTGCGCCGTGAGCAAGTGCAGGATCGATCTCTGGGTCTGGGTTTGAACATGCAAACACGACCGGCTTTTCTGCCATTAGTTTTAAATCTTCGGCAGCTAACAAGTTAGGACCCGAAACACCAACAAACACATCAGCATCTGCAATTACATCTTGCAATGTGCGTTTATCGGTATTGTTAGCAAAAAGCTGTTTATATTCATTTAAATCATCGCGACGAGTATGAATAACACCTTTGCGGTCAAGCATATAAATGTGTTCACGCAGTGCACCACACTTAATTAACAGTTCCATACACGCAACTGCAGCAGCGCCTGCACCTAAACATACAATTATTGCATCTTCAATTGATTTACCTTGTACTTCTAGTGCATTTAACATGCCGGCAGCCGTAACAATGGCGGTGCCGTGTTGATCATCATGAAAAACAGGAATGCTACAACGCTCTATTAATGCTTTTTCAATTTCAAAACACTCTGGTGCTTTAATATCTTCAAGGTTAATACCACCGAATGTGTCAGCAATATTGGCCACCGTGTTAATAAAGTCTTCTGTTGTTTTGTGCTTTACTTCAATATCAATAGAATCAAGCCCTGCAAAACGTTTAAACAATAACGCCTTGCCTTCCATTACGGGTTTAGACGCTAAAGGACCTAAATTACCCAAGCCCAAAATTGCAGTACCATTAGTGATAACCGCAACCATATTACCTTTACCGGTATATTTATATGCATTTGCAGGATCTGCGGCAATTTCACGTACAGGTTCAGCGACGCCAGGGCTATAAGCTAGGGCTAAGTCTTGAACTGTTTCAGCTGGTTTTGTTAGCTCAATGCTAATTTTACCAGGTACGGGATGTGAGTGATAATGTAGTGCTTGTTCACGAAAGTCAGACATAACGCGATGGTATCCTGCAATTTAAGTTAAAGTGAGAGGTGGAGTCTTGGGGTACGATACCCTTATTATTTTTAAATTCCAAGCAATATCAGGTCTATCCTGTTATATGCTATATCCTTTAATTTTAAGAGGTTTTTCAGTAACTTTGCAGGATTATATAAACATTTGATAAATAAAAATTCACCAAAAAAGTAAGTTTTGAGGTGTGTTTATGTCTATTAAAATATTAAAAAAATGTATGTTTAACACATCATCATAAACTTAAAATAACAGCCTACTACACTACTTTAAAAACAGATAAGCCCACGTTAGCTACTTTTATCAACCTAGTTAAAATTTGTACCATTTAAAATATAGAGAATATCTATCCATTTGTCTGTAAAGGTTTATGCATACTCAGAATAAGAATAGGAAATAGTTATGCAAGGTGTGATGTAGCTCGAGCAAGCTAAATAAGATAAGAAGTAGTAAATTTTAGACACAAAAAAAGCACCCTAAGGTGCTTTTTTTAACTAAACAGCAATAATTACTTCTTGCTGCTAAGTGCACCGAAGCGCTTGTTGAAGCGATCAACACGGCCGCCAGTGTCTAAAATCTTTTGCTTACCAGTGTAAAACGGGTGACACGCAGAACATACGTCTAAGTGAATGTCTTTACAAAGAGTTGAGCTAGTTTCGAATTTGTTTCCGCATGAACATGTTGCAGAAATTACTTCGTACTTAGGGTGAATACCTTCTTTCATAGGAACCTCTAGTTAAGGCCGCATCGCTCTCCAAACCCGAAGTCTGGCACCATACGTCGTTAAAACAAATTTGTTGGTGGCGGATTTTATCCAACAACCTTCCCCTGCACAAGTATTTATTTATCTTTTCGCTAAAAAAGTGAACAATCTCTTTCTCAAGTACTATTGCTAGTAGGTTTTTAGCGGTATTTTTAGTACATTACAGCATTAATTTTACGGGTTGAGTTGTTATGAGTTTTGTTGAAGTTGCTATTAAAGTCCCGCTTCCACGCACCTTTGATTATAAAATAGAAGAACAGCTCAGTGGCTTATCAACCCCAATACTTCCGGGCATGCGGGTTTTAGTGCCTTTTGGTAATCAAAAAAAAGTGGCTGTTGTTCTGGGCATTAAAAACAGTACCGACGTCCCTTTAAATAAAATTAAGAATATTATAGAGGTAATAGACGACACCCCTATTTTAAGTGCCCAACATTTAGAACTCCTTAGCTTTACTGCCCGCTATTATTGCTACCCCTTAGGCGAAACTATTCATATAGCGCTACCGAGTGTACTTCGCCAAGGTGAATCGCCAGATAAAACCAGTATTAATATGGTTGCCCTGACAGAAAAAGGTGCAAAAGTACCGTCATTAAAAGCTAAAACACAGCTCAATTTATTAAAGCAGTTATCGCAATCGGGGAAATCATCGTTAACCGAATTAAAAGCTCTTGGCTTTAGTAAAAAAACAATCGATAGCCTAATAGATAAAGAACTCATAACACAAACTATTGAGCACGATAACCAATGGCAAAGTGTTGCTCCAACTGTCGGTAGTAAACCAGTACTTAATAAAGAACAAGCGGTTGCCTGTACGGCAATAAATCAAAGTAGTGGATTTAGCAGCTTTTTATTAGAAGGCGTAACTGGCAGTGGTAAAACAGAAGTGTATTTACAGTGCCTAGAAGAAGTACTCAAACGTGGCGAGCAAGCATTAGTATTAGTGCCAGAAATAGGCTTAACGCCACAAACTGTAAACCGTTTTCGTCGCCGCTTTCCTGATACACCCATTATGCTTTGGCATTCAGCCCTTACCGACAACGAGCGATTGCAAACATGGCGTTTTTGCGAAAAAGGCAGTTGTGCAATAGTTATAGGCACACGTTCGAGTATTTTTCTGCCATTTTTAAAACTCGGTATGATAGTTGTCGATGAAGAGCACGATTCATCATTTAAGCAACAAGATACCCTTCGTTACCATGCTCGTGATTTAGCTGCATACAGAGCTTTTCAGCATAAAATACCACTTATATTAGGCAGTGCTACACCCGCACTTGAAACACTTCACAAAGCAATTAATAACAAATATCAGCTACTAAGTTTAACCGAGCGCGCGCAAACTGCGACAGATAACCAATTTAAGTTACTCGATATGAAAGGCCAACCCGACCAAGCAGGTATTGCACATGCAAGCCTTGCAACTATGCGCCAACACTTAAATCGCGGTAAACAGGTTATGGTTTTTTTGAATCGTCGAGGTTTTTCACCCACTCTTATTTGCCATGAATGTGGCTGGCTAAGTGAATGTAAACGCTGCAGTACCAGCGCCACATTTCATAAAGCGATTGGGCAAATGATTTGTCATCACTGTGGCGATCAATACCCTGTTCCTCACCAATGTCCTGATTGTGGAAGTACGCAAATATTTCCAAATGGCAAAGGTACAGAGCAAATTGAAGAGTTTTTATCGACCGAGTTTCCAGATACACCCGTTACTCGCATAGACCGCGATTCAACTCGCCGTAAAGGCAGCCTTGAAAAAGCACTAGATGAAATAAACCTAGGCGGTGCACGCATTTTAGTAGGCACACAAATGCTTGCCAAAGGCCATCACTTTGCAGATGTAAGCCTTGTTATAATTTTAGACGTAGATAGCGGTTTATACTCATGCGACTTTAGGGCAACAGAGCATTTAGCACAGTTAGTTACTCAAGTCGCGGGGCGAGCTGGGCGTTCAGGGGAGCCTGGCCAAGTATTATTACAAACACACTTTCCAGAACACCCACTTTTACAAGACTTAGTTAATAATGGTTACCAAGACTTTGCTCGCTTTGCACTGAGTGAACGCGATGATGCAGACTTACCACCCATTACAAATATGGCTATTGTCCGTGCACAAGGACACAGCATTAAGCTAGTCGTCGATTTTTTGACGGATTTGGTTCCTGTGAATGGGGTATCTGGTATACAATTGCTCGGCCCGATCCCTGCTCCACTTGAAAAAGTCGCAGGTATGTATCGTTTTCAATTACATATTCAAGCGCAAGATCGTCGCATATTACATCAGTACCTTGCGCAAATGGTTGATTATTTAAGTTCAAGTAAACTTGCACAAAAAGTACGCTGGAGCTTAGACGTAGACCCTATAGACATGATTTAGGTTAAGGCCAAAATAACACCATGGCACAGCACGATTATATTAACAAAAAGCCTGCAGGCAGAAACAGTAAAAAAAACGCACCCGCTAAAAAACCATTTCCTATTCTTTTAGCTGTCATAGCCATCTTACTCGTCGGTGGTTTTGCTTATACATTATGGTTTATAAAAAGTAATGCAGATCCAAAACTTGTCGAAAAACAAGCAAACCCCACTGCGCCCGCAAAAGTAGAAGTGGTTATTCCACGCACACCAGAGTTTATTAAAGAAATTAGAAACCACGAGATTCAAGTTGAAGTGAAAGAACTTGAGCAAAAAGGTCCTTACGTTATGCAGTGTGGTTCGTTTAAAACCCACGCACAAGCGGAATCGCTAAAAGCTAAAATAGCATTTGCAGGCCTCATTTCTGAAATAAAACAGGCTGAAGGCAGCAATGGTACTTGGTATAAAGTGCGCTTAGGCCCATATAAAACCAAACGCCAAGCCGAAAGTGATAAAAACAAACTTAAACGTGTAAAAATAGTCGGCTGCGGAATTTGGGGCTGGACTTGAAAATAAACCATTCACCCATATAACCTCTTCATAATCGTTTTTTACGAGTTGCCTCTGCAGCTCGATGATGAGGAATAACATGACTACTATCGTAAGTGTACGCCGTGGCGACAAGGTTGTAATTGGCGGCGATGGCCAAGTGTCTCTTGGTAATACAGTAATGAAGGGCAACGCCCGTAAAGTTCGACGTCTTTATAATGGCAAAGTAATCGCTGGTTTTGCCGGCGGTACTGCTGATGCCTTCACTCTTTTCGAACGCTTTGAAAGCAAATTAGAAATGCACCAAGGAAACCTGACTAAAGCCGCAGTAGAAATGGCTAAAGATTGGCGCAGCGACCGTGCACTTCGAAAACTCGAAGCGCTGCTCGCTGTTGCAGACGAAACAGCCTCTTTAATTATTACCGGTAATGGCGATGTGGTTCAACCTGAAAACGACCTAATTGCAATTGGCAGTGGTGGTAACTTTGCACAATCAGCGGCAACCGCCCTTTTAGAAAATACAGATTTAAGCGCTCGTGAAATAGTAGAGAAAAGCTTAACTATTGCAGGCAACATCTGCGTATTTACTAATAACTTCCAAACAATCGAAGAATTATAATAGGAACTATCATGTCTGATATGACCCCAAGAGAAATTGTTCACGAGCTAGATCAGCACATTATAGGTCAGGCTAAAGCAAAAAAAGCAGTGGCTATCGCACTTCGTAACCGCTGGCGCCGCATGCAACTCAAAGAAGATTTACGCAGCGAAGTAACACCAAAAAACATTTTAATGATTGGTCCAACCGGTGTAGGTAAAACAGAAATTGCACGCCGATTAGCAAAACTTGCTAACGCACCCTTTATTAAAGTAGAAGCGACTAAGTTCACTGAAGTTGGCTATGTTGGTAAAGAAGTTGAGACTATCATCCGCGATTTAGTCGATGTATCAATTAAAATGACTCGCGAACAGCAGACTAAGAAATTTAAACATCGCGCCGAAGAAGCAGCAGAAGAGCGCATTTTAGATGCCCTTTTACCACCAGCGAAAGATCAATACGGCGAAACGCAGCGTGATGATAACTCATCAACTCGCCAAACGTTCCGTAAAAAGCTACGTGAAGGTCAGCTAGATGATAAAGAAATTGAAATCGATTTAGCACAAGCACAACCAAACGTAGAAATTATGGCGCCTCCTGGTATGGAAGATATGACCAACCAGCTACAAAGCATGTTTCAAAACATGGGCGGCGATAAGCGCACTAAGCGTAAACTAAAAATCAAAGAAGCCTTCAAACTATTAACGGAAGAAGAAGCCGCTAAATTAGTAAATCCTGAAGAGCTAAAAGAGCAAGCTATTTTTGCAGTAGAGCAAAACGGTATTGTGTTTATTGATGAAATAGACAAAATTTGTAAGCGCGGCGATTCTTCAGGTCCAGATGTGAGCCGAGAAGGTGTTCAGCGCGACTTACTACCGCTAATTGAAGGTTCAACTGTAAATACTAAGCACGGAATGGTTAAAACTGACCATATGCTGTTTATTGCCTCTGGTGCGTTTCAGATGGCAAAGCCATCAGATATGATCCCAGAGCTACAGGGCCGCTTACCGATTCGAGTAGAACTTGAAGCACTTACTGCAGATGACTTTAAACGCATCCTTACAGAGCCTCATGCATCGCTTACCGAGCAACAACGAGAGCTGCTTAAAACTGAGCAGGTATCGATTGAGTTTAGCGACGATGCAATTGAACGTATTGCCAAAGCAGCTTGGCAAGTTAACGAGAAAACCGAAAACATCGGTGCTCGTCGCTTACACACTGTAATGGAAAGATTGATGGAAGAAATTTCATACGACGCTTCTGAAAAAGCAGGCTCGTCATTAGTAATCGACGCCGCTTATGTTGAGAAACACTTAGGTGCACTTGTTGAAGATGAAGACTTAAGCCGCTTTATTCTATAAAACGAATATAAACGTTATACTAAAAGCCTCCAGATTGGGGGCTTTTTAATGGGATATATTAAATGAAACACGTAACAAAAGTGCATTACCACAGTGTAAGTAAAAATCTAGATGTTTACTTTGATGATGACAGTAAAGCTGTATTTAGCTGTGAGTTTTTACGTGTACACTCCCCTTCAGCTGAAGTGCAGGGCCATGGCTCTGGCCCAATGAAGCTAGTACTTAATAAGCAAGCTGTAGGAATAAAAAGTATTGTACCTGTTGGGCATTACGCACTTCGTTTAGATTTTGACGATGGCCATAACAGCGGACTATTTAGCTGGCGCTACTTTGAAAAACTACAACAGCAACAAGATACATTGTGGAGTGAATATTTAGCGCGGGTAACTGAACACGAAAAAAGTAAGGATAGCGTGCCTATAAAATTTGTTCCTTAAACTTTGTAGGCCCGTTCTATTAAGCGTTATTAAACATTAAATTTATCAATTGCAGTGAACAGAACGCGAGCCTGCTCAGAGACTTCTTCACTTGTTTGCGCATTGTTAGCAGCGTGTTCAGTTGCGTCTTGTGCAATATCGCGAATTCTTACTACATTTTTATTAACCTCTGACGCCACTTGGCTTTGCTCATCAATAGCAACCGCTATTTGAGAGCTCATTTCCATTATTGTTTGTACATCTTCAGTAATTGCGCCTAATAGCTCACCTGCTTTAATTGCTTGCGAGGCACTTTCATCACCTTGAGAGCGACATTTGTGCATAATACTCACCACTTCTTGAGTACGCTGCTGTAAGGTACTTATAATACCTTCAATCTCACTTGTAGACTCTTGAGTACGCTTTGCTAATGAACGAACCTCATCTGCAACAACAGCAAAACCACGACCATACTCACCAGCACGGGCCGCTTCTATTGCCGCATTAAGTGCAAGTAAATTTGTTTGATCTGCAATCCCTCGAATTACATCAAGCACTGAACCAATTGTTTCACCATCTTTTTCAAGTTGCGACACTACATTTGATGCATTCCCCAGCGAATCAGATAGGGCCCTAATGTGCTTAACGGTAGAATCTACTTCACTACGCCCTTGTTGTGCACTTAAATTTGTTGACTCTGCTTTTTTCGCAGCCGCCTCAGTATTATGTGAAATATCCTGAATCGTCGCCTGCATTTCGGTGGCTGCAGTTGCAACCATGTCGGCTTCATGTAGTTGCTCTTGCATACCAGAGCTTGTTGCTGCGGTACTTTGTGATAAATGCTCTGTTGCTACATTAAGCGTGTTTAAAGCACCATTAACTTCGTTAATTAAGTTCTTAAAATCGCCTATTAAGCTATTAAAGTCGACCGTCATGGTGGTAATTTCGTCTTTACCAGTTTGCTCTATCATCACGCTCAAATCATTATTACGGCGAATATCGTTAATGGTGTGATAAACCCGCTCAATAGGTACGATAATGGAGTGGCTTGTAAAATAAACGAGTGCTAATACAATCACACCTGCAATCAAAAATACCAAAATAGCTAAAAATTGAGCCTGCTCTACACTTTGCTCTACTTGTAACTTAGTGTCTTTAACGATTTTAGAAACAATGGCGTCGCTTTTATCTACACTGTCACGCATTACTCCAAGTGCGCCTGACTCAAGATCTAGCCCTAGCTTAGTTTGCGCCTGCACAAGTGTTTGAAATTCGCTTTGGTATATATCAATCAAAGGATTAATTTGTGCTTTATAGTCGCTTGGCAGCTGTGCTGCAGCTATCTGCTGCTTAAATGTATTAATTCCCTCATTAAAACGCCCTAGGTACTTAATATCAAATCTCAGCATGAAATCTTTTTCTGAGCGTCTTAGTTGCAGCATTGACGACAGCAGTTGGTAATTTTGCTGCTCTTTTAATAGTTGCTCAACTTCATGAACCGAGCTTCTAAGCTTGCCATATAACCCGTCGGTCGGGGTTAAACCAATCTCTTTTTGAAGCTTAACAACAGTTTCAAAATCATTATTATAGCTATTTATTAGTTGCTCAAAGCGCTGGACCTGCTCCTGTGCAATACCTTGGTTAGCCATTAACTGTTGTAACTTTTTTACTTTATCACTTAACTGCTCAAAATCCGTTTCAAATGCAGTTAACGCATCTTCTTGTTTATAAAACAAAAAGTTTTTTTCATGTTTACGCAATGCTAATGCATGTACGTTGAGCTCTTCTGCTAATTGAATAGTCTTGTTTAAGCTCAAGGTTGTACGTGATTCAAAAATAATCACGCATAAAAGGACCACCATTGCTAAACCAACAACGACTGCGTTTAGTTGTAAACGTCGTTTAATTGTTAAGTTTTGTAAAAAATTCATCGCTAACGCCTTTTTTGAATATGCATTTTTATTATAGCTAATAGATCACAAGCGACTAATTAATTTAACTTTTATTATTGGTAATTCTAAACAGTTTAAATGTGATGGCTATAAGGCGACACTATCCCACAAACCTTTATGTAACGATTGTGTGTTATTCCATTGTTGTTTAACCAACCAATCAATTAAAGGCGCGGGATCGCTGGGGTAATTTATTTGCTTGTTTTGCGGCGCGCTATTCCAATCATCAAGGGCTTGAGGGTTTAAATAGTTCATAACATGCGCCATGCCCATGGAAAATAAAGTTTGTGCATTTGCTGCTTGCTCAAACTGACCATCTAAAGGCTTTAATAGTAACTTTTTACCTAACTTAAGCGCTTCACTGGCAAGCTCAAATCCCGCGTTACCAACAACACCACTTGTGTTTGCTAAGTCGTTTAAAAAGCCAGAACGTGAAGGGGCTCGTAAATGTATATGTCCAAAAGACTGATTGCTGGCATTTGGGTGATAGCAATAAAATTCTTTTTCGGGAAAGTCTTTTAAATAATCAACAACGCTATCTAAGTTTTCGAAAGGTAAATATACCAATACCTTGTTCATTACTGCTACAGGGTTGTCGTGATTATGATGAGCAATAAAAGGCGGTATTATATTATTTGCAAATGGTTGCCAGTGCACGCCTAAGTAGGTAGTCGCTGGTGCATAATGCTTGATAAGTGATTTTCTCAGGACGCCACGACCAAACATAGGTACGTTATCTGACAAAAATGCTGCTTGGTGACTAATGCCAATAACGGGTATACCTGCCCGTTTTGCAGCCCATGCTGTAACAGGCTCAAAGTCGTTAAGTACAAAATCGTACTGTTTTATCTCAAGCGATTTTATATCACTCACCAACTTACAAATTCGCATGTTTTTAAGTGTTTTTAAATTTTTAACTTGCCCATTTTCAGTGCTAAACGACAAACCACGATACGCTTTATAATCTGAGAATTCGTGCATATCAAAGTAATCTTTATTTGCGCGCCCTGAAAACACATAATCAACATCAATACCGAGCTTATTAAAGCAGCTTGCCATAACCCGAGCGCGCGTTATATGACCATTACCGGTACCTTGTACTCCATACAATATTTTCATGCAGGCACCACGAGTGCTAACGCAAATAAACCACAAAAACTACCAATCGTTGCGCCTATTATAATATCAGCAGGAAAGTGCACACCCAATACCACACGAGACATAGCAACGCCGGTAGCCCAACTAAATAGTAGTAATGCATATTCTGGGAAAAAATGGCTTAATATAATTGCCACTAAAAAGGCTGCAGCACTGTGACCCGATGGTAAACTAAATTTATCGCTTGGTACTATATAGGCATTTGTTACTAAGCAGTCGCATGGACGGATCCGAGCAAATCTATTTTTAGCTAGTAGGTAAATAGGTCTTTCTATAGCAAAACCAATTAATATAGTGACAGGCAATAATTGGTGCTGTTCATTATTACTAAGCCACCACACTGCTAAGCATATTAATATATAAAGCCCACCATCACCGCTTTTAGACAAACCAAAGGCCATTGTTTTAAACCACCTCGGTGAATTGCAATTAAACAAAGTTAAAAATAATTGCTCATCTATCTGAGTTACCTTTTTAAGCATATTATTATTCATCACCATCCCTCATCGCATAACATATGAACACCGATTTAGCTTATGTGTTGTAAATAACAATTGAGTGACGCTTTTAATACACTATTATTGCGATTAATGATTTAGCGCTTGTTTTGCCTAAATTTACTGCGATTAAGTCGTTGTTATTGCTTATAAGGAGGGTATACTGAGATATAAATTAATGTACCTTTTGAGGATAAAATAATGGATTACAGCACTTCTGATTTATGCGACCACTTTGCTGACGTGGTTGACGTGCTAGAGCCTATGTTCATCAACTTTGGTGGTCGACACAGTTTTGGTGGCCGCATTAAAACGGTTAAATGTTTTGAAAATAATGAACTCATCCGCGAATTACTTTCTCAAGATGGTACAGACCTAGTACTTCTTATTGATGGTGGCGGCTCAACTCGTCGCGCACTAATCGACATTGAACTGGCTGAGCTAGCACTTGAAAACAACTGGAATGGTATTGTTGTTTACGGCGCAGTACGCCACGTTGATGAGCTTGAAGAGCTTGATTTAGGCATTCAAGCAATTGCTTCAATCCCTGTTGCAGCCGACAGCGAAGGTGCTGGTGAAGACGCTATAGGCGTTAACTTTGCTGGGGTATCATTTTTTGATGACGACTTTATTTATGCTGATAGCACAGGCATTGTTTTATCTGCAGAAGAATTAGAGTTGGAAGTTGTAGAAGTATAACGTGACTTCCCATTTAAAAGTATATGATGAAAGCGCGGTTAGAACACTTTGCTCTACCCGCGCAAATGAGAAAAAAGCATGGCAATCAATGGCCTTGCTCGACACCCAAGTAAACCTGCAACAAGCACTTGTTGACGCTGCTCAATTTGGTATCCGCTATGTACTTCTGGGTATTTGCGAAGATATCGGCCCAAAAGCAAACTTAGGAAATGGCGGTGCAAACGAAGCATGGCCGGCTTTTTTAAAACGCTTTTTAAACCAACCTCACAATCAATTTATTGCCACTCAAAAAGTGCTTTTATTGGGTGAAGTTAATACTGATGATTTAATGGCGCAAAGCAACCAGCTTAATAATCAGCAAGGCCAGCAGTTAACCCAATTACGAGATTTATGCCAACAGCTTGATGAACGCGTAGAGTCGGTATTGAGCCTTATTTTTAAAGCGGGGCTTGAGCCAATCGTTATTGGCGGAGGTCATAACAATTGCTTGGGAATTATCCGTGCCCTGAGTAAGTCAAAAAATACACCTATTAATGCTATCAACTTTGACCCCCATGCCGACTTTAGAGAATGTGAAGGTCGCCATAGCGGCAATGGCTTTCGCTACGCTTATAACGAGCAACATCTAAGTAATTACCACGTTATTGGCTTACATGAGATAAAAAACAATCAAGCAATTATAGATGCAATGAGTGAAGCTAACTTTACGTTTGATAGCTATCAATCAATACAAGTTAAGCGAAAAACTACACTCACGCAGGCAATTGAAAACGCATTAAGTAATTTTAACGATTTACCACTGGGTATTGAAGTTGATTTAGATAGTATTACTTACATGCCGGTGAGTGCGTACACATGTTGCGGATTTAGTGTGAATGACACTGAGCACTTTGTGCATTTAGCAGCAAACCATCGCGACTCTAAGTACTTACATTTATGTGAAGCAGCGCCTAGCCAGCACCCTAACGGAGTTGAGGCCGGTGCTGCCCATGTAGGACAAGTGATCAGTGCACTTGTGAATAGCTATCTACAAGCCAAAGAAAACACTTAGCGCTGTTGAACTAATCGCCACTCTTTTAGCCAGCTCATTAAACCAATACTACTTAGCGGGTGACCAAAGTAATAACCTTGGGCAGCATAACCTTTTAAGCTTTTTACAAACTTAAGTTGCTCAAGTGTTTCTACCCCTTCAAAAATCACTTTTGTTTTTTGTTGGTTATGCATTTCAACCATTCCGCTAACTAAACTGCGTATATTGTTTTGATTACTAAAGTCAGCAGTGAGTGAAGGTGAAACCTTAATATACTCTACCGCTAAGCTTGGTAACTTAGAAAGCAGTACCGGGTTATCACCAAGTCCATCAACACATACTTTTAAGCCTATGTTATTAAGCCTTGCGATCATGCCTCTGCCTTTATCATCTAGTCCCGCAAAAATATGCAAAGGGCATTCAACAATTAAATCGCCAGCTTCCAAGTGATGCTCACTTAAAACAACATCAACAAATTCAATAAACTCTTCGTTAAGCATTTCAGGACCAAATACGTTAATGCTAAGCGGTATAGAAATACCTTCTATTCTAAGCGCCATTGCAAGCTCAGCAGCTCTCTCTATTACAAATTTAGCGAGTGGATAACCAAGCCCTGCAATTCTAATGTCGTCGATAAACCTGTTAGCGGATAAAATCCCTTGCTTAGGGTGCTGCCAACGCAGTAGTAATTCTAAAAACTCAATTTGACCGTTTTCGTTACAAATAATAGGCTGAAAATAAAGCTCTAACTCGCTCGAAAAATCAATATTTGCTAATTCCTTTAGTCGCGCTTGTTGCTCTCGCAATTCAATCATCATTTGTTGATGATAAGGAACAACCTTGCGATCTGGGTGGCTATCGAGTGCTAGGTATGCGTACGATATTAAATTATCAAAGTTGTTATCTTGCTCATTACAATCAACATAACTCGCTCTCGCTTTTACTTCTACAGTGCAGTTAGCAACATTAAATGGCTTAAGCGTTGCACCCAGTATTTGGTCAATAACTAATTCATGTAAGTGTTTTTGATTCGCGAAACTACAAATAAATGCAAAGTTAAGACCCCCTAAGTGGGCTAGCTTTTCTTGTCCAGTTAAAGTCACTATTTCGTCACTTGAAAGTAGCTCTTTTATTCGATTAGCCGATTGCGCTAACAGTATATCGCCAAAGTCGCGTCCAATATGCTGGTTAACTTGCTCAAAGCCTTCAAGGCGAATAACGATTAACGCTGCGCTTATTTGTTTGTTGTCGCACCATGTATAGTAACCTTGGCGTAACTGTTTTCTATCTGCAAAAACTGAAAGCGGAGACTCTTCAACAAATGCATCACCTTCAGGTTCTGGCTCTATAACGACTTCTATTTCAGCACTTTCATCATTTAAAAAACCTACAATAGCTAATAATAATATTGCTAACACAACCCAAAATAGCGGAACTTCCAATAATAAATGAGCTGAAAATAGAACAACAAATAAAAGACCAGCCATTGAGCTGGTAATTATCATGCTCCAATTATTTCGCTCAAATGCTTGCCATAAGTGAAAACAAAACCCAAAGGCTAGTAGAATAGCAAGCCAAGCCGCACCGCTGCTTAAAATAGCTAAACCAACAGCAGCTGTGCATAAATAACTAAATTTAATACTGGTATTTTTAACAGCAAATAAAGTGGCGATCATCGCCATTAATAGTGCACCACTAAAAAATATTGGGAAATTACTGTCGGTTAGTATGTTCAAATTAACGGCATCCGTATTCGCTAAAAAAGTTTAAACCAAGTTATATGTGGGTAAAAATAATACAAACTAATTAATTCTACCCAAAATCCATAAATTTAACAGTTTATTTACGCCAAATTGGTAACTTAATTGTGATGGATGACTTATTTGCCAATGCGCAATATCAGCTCTTGCGCCAACCTTTAAAATACCACGGTCGTCTAAACCTAGTGCTTTAGCTGCATTTCGAGTAACACCAGCTAATGCTTGCTCAGGTGTTAATCTAAACAATGTGCATGCCATGTTCATCATCAAGTGCACTGAGCATAGTGGTGAAGTACCTGGGTTAAAATCACTCGCAATAGCTATCGGTACTTTATATTGATTAAGTAATTCAATAGGTGGGAATTTAGTTTCTCTTAAAAAATAAAATGCACCTGGCAATAATACCGCTACCGTCCCAGCGTCTGCCATGGCTTTTACACCCTCTTCATCTAGATGCTCAATATGATCCGCCGAAAGGCCATTAAACTGCGCCACCAGCTTAGCACCCTGTTGATTAGATAGCTGCTCAGCATGGCATTTTACTGGGAGGTTATGCTTTTTAGCCGCCTGGAAAACACGTTTGGTTTGCGAATAACTAAACCCAACATTTTCACAAAATACATCGACTGCATCAGCAAGATTATTAGCCACTACCTGATCAAGCATGTCAGTACACACTAAATCAATATATTCATCAGCACGGCCTTTGTATTCAGGCGGTAGAGCATGCGCCCCTAAAAAAGTAGTTTTAATATCAATAGGGTGATGTTGACCTAATAAACGAGCGACTTCTAATATTTTTATCTCATTTTCAGTATCTAGCCCATAACCAGACTTTATTTCAACGGTGGTTACACCTTCTTTTAATAACGTATTTAAGCGATCTTTTGCATCAACAAACAATTGTTCACGGTCGGCTGCTCTTGTGGCTTTAACCGTGCTTGCTATGCCACCGCCTTGTGCTGCGATTTGCTCATAGCTTACGCCTTGCAAACGCTGTTCAAACTCTTGCGATCTTGAACCTGCAAATACTAAGTGAGTATGGCAATCTACTAAGCCCGGCGTTAACCACTGTCCTTTTACACTCAATGTCGGCGTTGCAAACACATCAAAACTAGGCAATGTTGATTGCTCTCCAATCCACGCAATTTTACCATTTTTAATGGCTATAGCAGCATTTTCGATTGCGCCATAAGGGGCATTTATATTGCTATCCATAGTGGCAATATTGGCATCAGTTAAAAGTAAGTCGATTTCTTCTAACTCATAATTTTGTGTTGTGCTTTGCATTTTTTAGCCCTTTTTACGCCCAGAGTGATGAAAATATAGTCTAACAACCCATCTTGTATATACAAGATAATTGTGTCATCTTATTTATATAGTTTATTTTTAATGTAACCATAAATTTAATGACGACACCTAAATTTGCGCAAATAAAACAATTCATTGTTGATAAAATTCGCAGCGGTACGTGGCAAGAAAACCAACGTGTTCCCTCTGAAAACGAACTAAGTAGTCAATTTAGTGTAAGCAGGATGACAGCCCGCAGAGCACTAAGCGAATTAACCGAGGCAGGTATTTTAACCCGCAGCCAAGGGCTTGGTACATTTGTAGCTACATTTAAATCGCAGTCATCGTTACTTGAAATAAAAAATATTGCTGATGAAGTAAAAGAGCGTAACGGCAACTACACCTGTAGTGTACTCATACTCGAATCAATAAATGCAGTAGCACCTATTGCCATTGCACTTGGTGTTGAGGTTGACAGTGTTGTATATCGAAGTGTACTTGTGCATAACGAAAATGACAGCCCTTTGCAGCTAGAAGAGCGTTTTGTAAATCCTGCCCTTGCGACTGGCTACTTACAACAAGACTTCAGCACGCTTACGCCGCATGAATATCTATCTAGTGTTGCCCCACTTACCCAAGCAAGGCATACAGTAGAGGCCATTATGCCAAACAGCGAAATGTGCCAATGGTTAAATTTATATAATGAAGAGCCATGCTTACAAGTGATCCGACGCACCTGGTCTGTTAAAGGCATTGTAAGCTTTGCGCGCCTTGTATCACCTGGCAGTAAATATCGCTTAGGCGGCCACTTAACATTTAAAAAATAACAAACAATAGCGCTTACTGCGCTTTTTTTATAACAAATCACCTTGTATATACAACAGGAGCAAAACATGAACAACCGACTCGACACAAGTCGCGTAATACGTGCACCTCATGGAGATAAAATAAGTGCTAAAAGCTGGCAAACAGAAGCTGCCAAGCGCATGCTAATGAATAATTTAGACCCTGAAGTTGCAGAGCATCCTCATGCACTTGTTGTATATGGTGGTATTGGCCGAGCAGCTCGTGATTGGCCAAGTTATGACAAAATTATAGAAACCCTCGATAGGCTCGAAAGCGACGAAACCCTGCTTGTACAATCAGGAAAACCCGTTGGTGTATTTAAAACCCACAGTAATGCACCTCGCGTGCTTATTGCTAACTCAAATCTTGTTCCACACTGGGCAAATTGGGAGCACTTTAACGAGCTCGATAAAAAAGGCTTGATGATGTACGGGCAAATGACGGCGGGTTCTTGGATCTATATTGGCTCGCAAGGCATAGTACAAGGAACTTACGAAACCTTTGTAGCTATGGCAAAGCAACATTTTGCAGGTAGCGCTAGTGGTAAATGGGTATTAACAGGTGGTCTTGGTGGTATGGGCGGTGCGCAACCACTTGCAGCTACAATGGCTGGGTTTAGTGCACTGGTTGTTGAATGTGATGAAAGCCGTATCGATTTTCGTATAAAAACAGGCTACGTTGATGTAAAAGCAACAAGTCTTGAACACGCACTGCAATTAGTAACCAATGCATGTGTAAAAGGTAAAGCCCTCTCAGTGGGTTTGCTTGGTAACGCTGCCGATGTATTTAGTACACTGGTTAAAACAGGCATTACCCCTGATGTAGTCACAGATCAAACATCTGCTCACGATCCATTAAATGGTTACTTACCACAAGGCTGGACAGTGGAGTACGCAGCAAAAATGCGTGAGCAAGATCCAAAAGCCGTAGTAAAAGCCGCTAAACAATCAATGGCAGTCCAAGTTAGAGCTATGCTGGCACTACAAAAAGCCGGTGCCGCCACTACTGATTACGGTAATAATATTCGTCAAATGGCGTTTGATGAGGGTGTTACCAACGCGTTTGATTTCCCTGGATTTGTGCCTGCCTATATTCGCCCTTTATTTTGTGAAGGTATTGGACCATTTAGATGGGTAGCATTATCAGGCGACCCTGAAGATATATATAAAACCGACGCTAAAGTAAAAGAGCTTATTCCTGATGATGCACATTTGCATAACTGGCTTGATATGGCGCGGGAACGCATACAATTCCAAGGTTTACCTGCACGTATTTGCTGGGTTGGCCTAAAAGATAGAGCGCGCCTTGCACTGGCCTTTAATGAAATGGTTAAAAATGGCGAACTTAAAGCCCCTATAGTTATTGGTCGTGACCACCTCGACTCTGGCTCAGTTGCAAGCCCTAACCGCGAAACAGAAAGCATGAAAGATGGCTCAGATGCAGTATCAGATTGGCCATTACTCAACGCACTGCTTAATACGGCAAGTGGCGCTACTTGGGTGTCGCTTCATCATGGTGGCGGTGTAGGAATGGGATTTAGTCAGCACTCTGGTGTAGTTATTGTTGCCGATGGTACTGATGAAGCTAAAGAGCGTATTGCTCGCGTACTGTGGAACGACCCTGCAACAGGTGTAATGCGCCATGCTGATGCCGGATACGACATAGCAAAAAACTGCGCTAAAGAACAAAATTTAGACCTACCTATGTTAAACGAGGAATGATCATGTTCGAACTTACTCTCACACCCGGATCACTTGATTTAAACACACTAAGAAAAATTAAGAATTCACCGGTAAAGTTAAGCCTTGCAAAGCATGCCGAGTCGCAAATAGCAGCCAGCGCGCAAACCGTTCAAAACGTTATTAATGAACACCGCACTGTATACGGAATTAACACCGGCTTTGGATTATTAGCCAATACCAAAATTGCCGACGACGAACTTGAATTATTACAGCGCTCCATTGTGCTTTCACACGCTGCGGGTATTGGCGAATACATGGATGACAGCACAGTAAGGTTAATGATCACCTTAAAAGTAAACTCGCTTTCACGTGGCTATTCGGGCATTCGCCTGCAAGTAATCCAATTTTTTATGCAGCTGCTTAGTAGCGAAGTATATCCATGCGTGCCTAAAAAAGGCTCCGTGGGGGCATCGGGAGATTTAGCCCCTCTTGCGCATATGTGTCTACCTTTATTAGCTGAAGGTCAAATGCGACATAAAGGAGAAATAATTAGCGCAGCACAAGGGTTAAAAATAGCGGGACTTGAACCCCTTACCCTTGCAGCCAAAGAAGGCTTAGCATTATTAAATGGCACACAAGCGTCGACTGCGTTTGCACTACAAGGCCTATTTAGAAGCGAGAACTTATATGCACAAAGCTGCGTTATCGGCTCGATAAGTATAGAAGCCGCAATGGGCAGTCGCGCGCCATTTGATGCACGTATTCATGAAATTCGCGGACAGCGCGGACAAATAGACACCGCTCAAGTATTTAGAGAGCTACTCGATACGCACTCTCAGATTAGTAACTCCCACGTCAATTGTGAAAAAGTACAAGATCCATACTGCCTTCGCTGCCAGCCTCAAGTGCTAGGTGCTTGCCTAACTCAGATACGCCAAGCTGCAGAAGTGTTACTATGCGAGTCAAACGGTGTAACCGATAATCCGCTAGTTTTTGCCGATGTAGGCGACATTATATCGGGAGGAAACTTTCATGCAGAGCCTGTTGCAATGGCCGCTGACAACTTAGCAATCGCAATTGCAGAAATTGGCGCATTAGCAGAAAGGCGAATTGCATTACTTATCGATTCAAACCTATCCAAATTACCGCCATTTTTAGTTGAAAACGGCGGGGTAAATTCTGGATTTATGATTGCCCAAGTTACCGCAGCAGCGCTTGCATCAGAAAACAAATCATTAGCGCATCCGGCTTCGGTTGATAGCTTGCCTACATCTGCAAATCAAGAAGATCATGTTTCTATGGCAACCTTTGCAGCAAGGCGCTTAGATGAAATGGCCAATAATACCCAAGGTGTTTTGGCAATAGAATGGTTAGCATCGGTTCAAGGGCTAGAATTTAGAAAGCCGCTTGAACCATCAGATAAAGTGCAAAGCGCTAAAGCATTGTTACGCGAGCATGTAAGTTATTATGATAAAGACCGCTACTTTGCTCCCGATATCGAAGCTGCTAATACATTACTAAGTGAAGGTAAGCTATGCGACTTTATAGAGAGCAGTCCCCTGCCTTCAGCATATTAAATACCGTGCTGATAGCTAAACCCTAAGGCTTCAATGGCTGAGCCTAATATTTTTCGCTCAGCCGAATCAGTTCCTGTAAACGTTGGCATTTCACCACCATGTTGCTGACACTTCATAGCGTAGTACTCAGCTTTTGTGGGGTGCGCAGGATTAACCACATTATAAATATTTTGCCCTACTTGCCAGTGCTCTATCACCGCAAAAATAGCATTAATTACATCTTGTTGATGCACCATATTTACCACTTGCTCACTTGATGTATTGAGCTCTTTACCTGCCACAAAACGCCCCGGTTCTCTATTAGGCCCTAGTAAGCCAGCTAAACGAAGTATTTTGCCATCTTGTTCGAGCACTTGCTCTTCAGCTTCGTAAAGCTTTATTTGGCGCTCGTTTGTGCATGAAATATCGCTACTTTCACTATATACACCAGGCTCTTGATCGTACACCCCGGTTGATGAGCACAATAAAAAGCCCTTTGCGTTTAGCTCCTTTGAAAGCTTAAGCGCTGCGGTGAGTGTTTCAGGATAATTACTTTCACTGTGCCTGCTACGTGGTGGAATAGCACATACCCAATAAGCACCTTGTAAATCAACTTGATGCCTTAATTGTCCATCTTCAAGTGTAAACTGACGCTCAAAGTCAAACTCGTGTATATCTGTTCTATGCGTTCCTTGTACTTGCCAGTCAGCTTTTTGTGCACTTAGGCATAAAGCATGTCCTAACCAGCCTGCACCTAATACTACTAATTTATTACTTTTCTTTGTCATTTTTGTATAAGCCTTTATTTTAAACGCATAATTAGTTCTTTCTATCTAACTTTATAGAGATTTTAAGTAAGATATGATTAGATATAATTTCATAAATAATAAAAATATGTGTACTCATGCTAAATAATTTATCATTACGGAAGAAAATATTATTATTGATTGGTGGAACAATTACCGTTTTACTAATTATCGCCTCAACATTTTTTGTTAAACACATTGCCAATCTCTCTAGAGAAAACATAGAAAACGAAGCACAAAGTTATCTACAGACCGAGCAACTTTCAATGCAAAGTTACTTCGCGATGTACGGTAAAATGGTATCAACCTTTGTTAATAACCCACATTTAATCAACTTTTTTGAAAATTGGGATACACGCGATCAAGCACTCGAAAGCGCGCCAGGTTACAGCGAAGTAAACCAAGACTTTGTGCGTTTAAGCTCAAATGACGAAAACATTTTATCGGCCTTTTTTGCCTCAGCAACCACCGGTGAATACTTTAAAGAAAACGAGCGTACAAGTCACTACAACGGCCAGCCTTATTACGCTTACAAGCGTGGGTGGTGGCAAGAAGCCATGCAAGTTAACAAGCTTTACGTAGGTCCAATCTCTGTTGATTTAACCACAGGCGTAGCATCCGCAGTAGTACAACAACCTGTTTATAACGCTCAGCGAAAACTCATTGGTATGGGCGGTGTTGATTTACAATTAAACAAAATTAACGACATGGTCGAAAATATTCGCTTTAACGGCCAAGGTTATGGATTTTTACTCGATGGCAATCAAAAAGTAGTACATTTTTCAAAGACCACTGGGCATAAACTTTCAATTACAGATGAAGGTGCAAATGGTAAAGAAGGGCTCGATGCGCTTGAGCAACAATTTACAAATACAACAGGCTTTAAAGAGTTAAATACACAAATGCGAAATAACCTTGAAGGCAGCCAAATGGTTACTTTTAAAGGTGAGCAGTTTTATGTGGTTTACCATCGTTTGCAGTTAGAGCAGCCTTATATAGATTGGTATGTAGGTCTACTTATCCCAACTACTATGATTGAAGAGCCCGTAAATGCTGCAGTAACCGCTACAACAACGGCGGTAATTATTATCTTAATCATTATATTAGCCATGATTTTATGGGCTACCCACATGATTTCAAAACCCATTACAACGCTTACGCACATTATGCGTGATATAGCATCGGGCGAAGGCGATCTTACTCAAAAAATTTATATTAATAGTCAAGATGAAGTGGGACAGCTGGCCAACCACATGAACACTTTTATTGATAAGTTGCACGCCATGATGCTTGATACCGCAGCGCAAGCAGAACAACTAAGTAATGCAGCGGCCCAGCTAAGAAGTGTTTCTGAGAAAACAAATTCTGAAATTCAGCAAGAGAAGCAGCAAGTTGATAGCGTGAGCGCAGCGGTAACTGAAATGGCGACTACTGTGCTTGAAATATCACGTAACGCACAACACACAAATAACGCAGCTGAAGAAGTACAAGCAATTACAGCTGAAGGAGCTAGCCGTTCTACACAGGCGCAAACAGTAATGACTGAACTGGCATTACATATTGGCGAAGCATCTAAAGTGGTTGCAGGTCTTGAGCAAGAAAGTAATAACATTGGTGCATTAGTCGATGTAATTAATTCCATTGCTGATCAAACCAACTTACTTGCACTTAATGCGGCTATAGAGGCTGCTCGTGCCGGTGAACATGGTAGAGGCTTTGCCGTTGTTGCTGATGAAGTTCGTTCACTTGCAAGTCGCACACAAGAATCAACAGACGATATTCGAAATATGATTTCGCGCTTGCAGCAAATAGCTCAACAAGCCTCAGTAATGATGCAACAAGGACAAGATCAAACCGAGGGCTCAGTGCTTCAAACTAAAGAAGTGCTTAGCTCACTTCACAATATTGCGCAGTCGGTTACTAAAGTACAAGACCAAAGTCATCAAATAGCCACATCTACCGAGGAGCAAACTGTTGTTGCTGAGGATATTAATACGAGCCTTTCGGCAATTAATAACTTAGTGAACAGTACCGCTGACCATGCGCACACCCTCGCTGACGAAGCTCGTGACTTAAGTGATTTAGCTGCGGCGCTTAACAAAACGGTTAATCAATTTAAATTATAAAACATGTATTTAATAGTTGTGTTTAAGCGTAAAACTTAAGCGCAACTATAACCCTTGTTTTTAATTTATTTAGCACCATATCTTTACAGTTCGCTGCTATTTTTACTGTAATTGAGTAATACAAAGTGATTTTTACGAACCAGATCAAATTTTTCGATTTTATACACCGATCTTTTTATTGAGATAGTTTGTTGTTTGGCAGAGTCTGGTATAGTAGCGCACGTAATAAACAGTGCTTTTTGAACGGTTTAATACAAAATTGCTAATTAATATGTTCTAAGTGTTACTTAAAAGCACATATTAATTACCAATTGTTAAAAATGGGTTAGCCGATACTCGGCTGACAAAGAATACATTGTAACGGTTTTATCATGATATCTAATTTATTTACCAAGCTTTTTGGTAGTCGCAATGACCGCACTATTAAAAACTTAAGAAAGACGGTCGCGCTAATCAATGCGCTAGAAACGCAACTTGAAGCGCTTTCTGATGAAGATTTAAGAGCTAAAACAGCTGAGTTTAGAGAACGTTACGATAACGGACAAAGCCTTGACGACATTCTACCAGAGGCTTTTGCTGTAGTACGTGAAGCGTCAAAGCGTGTAAATGGCATGCGTCATTTCGACGTGCAGTTATTAGGTGGTATGGTTTTACATCAAGGTCGCATTGCAGAAATGCGTACCGGTGAAGGTAAAACACTTACAGCTACTCTACCAGCTTATCTAAACGGCTTAACAGGCAAAGGTGTTCACGTAATTACCGTGAATGACTACCTTGCTAAACGTGATGCTGAAACCAACCGTGCGTTATTTGAATTTTTAGGCCTTACAGTAGGCTGTAACGTACCAGGTATGATGCCGCAGCAAAAGAAGCTCGCTTATACTGCTGACATTACATACGGTACTAATAACGAATTTGGTTTTGACTACCTTCGTGACAACATGGCTTTTAGCATTGATGAACGAGTTCAACGTCCATTATTTTATGCTGTAGTCGATGAAGTGGATTCAATCTTAATAGATGAAGCACGTACCCCGCTTATTATTTCAGGCCCAGCTGAGGATAGCTCTGAGCTATACACTGAAATAAACACCATCGTTCCTTTACTTGAGCTTCAAGAAAAAGAAGACGAAGAAGGCATTGAAGGTGACGGCGATTACACTATCGATGAAAAATCTAAGCAAGTTCATTTAACAGAACGTGGTCAAATTAAAGTAGAAGAGCTACTTACTGAGCGCGGCTTAATTGAAGAAGGCGATTCGCTTTATTCAGCAGCAAGCATTACGCTACTAAGCCATGTTTATGCCGCCCTTCGTGCTCATAAGCTATACCAAAAAGATGTTGATTACGTTGTAAAAGAAAACGAAGTAATTATTATCGATGAGCATACTGGTCGTTCAATGGAAGGTCGTCGTTGGTCAGAAGGTTTACACCAAGCTGTTGAAGCAAAAGAAGGTGTAAAAATTCAAAACGAGAACCAAACACTTGCCTCTATTACGTTCCAAAACTACTTCCGTTTATACGAAACGTTAGCAGGTATGACTGGTACAGCCGATACTGAAGCATTTGAGTTTCAGTCAATTTATGGCCTAGATACTGTTGTTATGCCAACTAATAAGCCGATGATTCGTGATGATCGCGCCGATTTAGTTTACCTAACGCAAGAAGAAAAATACGAAGCTATTTTAATTGATATTAAAGACTGCCAAGACCGTGGACAACCGGTGCTTGTTGGTACTATTTCAATTGAAAGCTCTGAGTATTTATCGCAGTTTTTACGCAAAGAAAAAATTAAGCACAACGTACTTAATGCTAAATTTCATGCGCAAGAAGCTGACATCGTTTCAGATGCTGGCCTACCAGGAACAGTAACAATTGCAACAAACATGGCCGGTCGTGGTACCGATATCGTGTTAGGTGGTAACTGGAACAGTGAAGTTGAAAAACTTGAGAACCCAACTGCTGAGCAAATTGCTGAAATTAAAGCAGCTTGGAAAATTCGCCATGATGCAGTAATTGATGCCGGCGGTTTACATATCATAGGTACTGAACGTCACGAATCTCGTCGTATAGACAACCAATTACGTGGTCGTTCTGGTCGTCAAGGTGATGCTGGTTCAAGCCGTTTTTACTTATCGATGGACGATGCGTTAATGCGTATATTTGCCGGTGAGCGCATGACGAACATGATGCGTAAATTAGGCATGCAACGCGGTGAAGCAATTGAACATCCATGGGTAAACCGTGCGATTGAAAATGCACAGCGTAAAGTAGAAGCACGTAACTTCGACGTTCGTAAGCAACTACTTGAGTACGATGATGTAGCAAACGATCAACGTCGTGTTGTTTACTCTCAGCGTAACGAACTACTTGAAGAAGGTGATATTTCAGAAACTATTACTGCAATTCGTGGTGACGTACTTAGCAATACAATTGATCAGTACATTGCACCGCAAAGCCTTGCTGAAATGTGGGACATTCCTGGCCTTGAAGAGCGTTTAAAACAAGACTTCTTAATTGAGTTACCTATTACTCAGTGGTTAGCAGATGACAATAAACTATACGAAGAAAAGCTTCGTGAGCGTATTGAGCAGGCGGTTGAGCATTCATACAAGCAAAAAGAAGAGCAAGTTGGCGATTCTGTTTTACGTCAATTCGAAAAAGCGATTATGCTACAGAGTCTTGATCAGCATTGGAAAGATCACCTTGCTGCAATGGATCATTTACGCCAAGGTATTCATTTACGTGGTTACGCGCAAAAGAATCCTAAGCAAGAGTACAAGCGTGAATCGTTTGAGCTGTTCTCCGAAATGCTTGAAAACTTGAAAGTAGATGTTGTAAGCATTCTAAGTAAAGTACAAGTACGCGCAGAAGAAGATGTTGAAAAAGTAGAAGAGCAACACCGTAAAAGTGAAAATGCTCCTCGCGAATACCAACATGAAGAAGCTGAGCACGTAGGTGGCGAAGCGCCAGAAACAGCGACAGTAATGGCTCGTACAGAACCAAAAGTAGGTCGTAATGACCCTTGTCCTTGTAAATCAGGTCAAAAATTCAAACAGTGTTGCGGTAAATTAAAATAACCCAATATTGTCAGTAGCTTATTAAAAAGCGGCGCTAGCGTCGCTTTTTTTTATGGAGTTTTAAAGTAATGACTATAGAAATTGTACATGTAGCTGTTGGTGTTATTAAGAAAAATAATGCTATATTCATTTGTAAACGTGCAGATGAACAACATCAAGGCGGTTTATGGGAATTTCCTGGTGGTAAAGTTGAAGCTGGAGAAAGTGTGTTTGTTGCACTTAAACGCGAGCTTATTGAAGAAGTTGGACTAACCATTCACAGCTCTAGCCAATTGATGGTGATTGAACATGACTACGGCGATAAATGCGTTAAATTAGATGTACACGTAGTAAGTAACTTTAGCGGTGAGGCACATGGCGCTGAAGGGCAACCTAGCGAATGGGTGGCAATTAGTGAATTAGAAAATTATGATTTTCCTGAAGCGAATGCTGAAATTATCGAAAAAATAGTTGCCCGATACGCATAAAAAAGAGCATAAGTGAGCACAATGAATATCTCAATACAAAATAAGCTAAGCGAACTGTTAGCACTGCCCCCTGAGTTAACTCAAGTTAGTGCGATTGGTAGCGGTCATATAAATAGTACATGGCTACTTACAAGTATTGATAAACAGTTTATTGTGCAAAAACTAAATACTGAGGTATTTAAAAACCCTGCTCAGTTAGTGAGTAATGCAAAACTAATTGAGCAGCATTTAAATGCTAAACAACTGCAAAGCAATTACCCGCTTGAAATAATCAAACATATAGCTACACAAAACGATGAACACTTAATAAAAATTGATAATGCGTATTATCGCGTCCTTAACTATATTAGTGATAGCTACAGCGAAGACGTTGTTAAAAATACCCAGCAGAGCGAGCAAGCGGCTTACGCCTTTGGCGTATTTGCTCATGCATTACAAGATTTTGATGCGCAACAGCTGCACACTGTAATTCCTGATTTTCATAACTTAGCGATGCGCTTTGAGCAATTAAATACCGCAATCACTAACAACGTAGTTAATAGAGTAAAGCACTGCGCTGACGAAATAGAATATTGCTTAACGCAGCAGCACTTAATTACTGAGCTTAGTCAGGTAGCTAAACACATACCGCTTAGAGTGTGTCATAACGATACAAAAATAAATAATATGCTGTTTTGTAATACAACTCACAAAGCAAAAGCAGTTATTGATTTAGACACCTGCATGGCAGGATTTTGGCTTTATGACTTTGGCGACATGGTACGTACATTTTGCTCCCCCGAAGCCGAGGATTCAACAAACTTACACAACGTTGTTATTCGAAAAGATATATTTTCAGCCATTGTAAAAGGCTATGTAACGCCATTAAAAAATAGCATGAGTATACTAGAGCAAGAAAGCTTATTATTAGGCGCTAAAATAATGCCGCTCATGTTAAGTGTGCGCTTTTTAACTGATTACTTAAATAACGATGTGTACTTTAAAGTATCTCATGCAGAGCATAATTTAGAGCGAGCACAAAACCAACTCGCGCTTTATAAAAACATACTGAGTAACGAAGAATGGATGCACGCGTGCTTAGTCGATAAACAAATTCAAGATACAAAAAAACCAGTAAGCTAAAAACTTACTGGTTTTTTGTTATTTATAGCAATGCAATTACCAGATTTTTACGCGATCTTCTGGTTTGATATACATTTTATCACCTTCTTTTACGTCAAACGCTTCGTAAAACTCAGGCATGTTCGACAAGATACCGATTACACGGTAGTGGCTTGGTGAATGAGGGTCTGTTAATAAACGATTACGTAACTCTTCATCGCGGTAGTTACGACGCCAGATTTGTGACCAACCCATAAAGAAGCGTTGATCGCCTGTGTAACCATCTATCACGGGTGCTTTTTTATCACCTAAAGATAGCATATACGCTTTATGCGCAACGGTTAAACCACCTAAGTCACCAATGTTTTCGCCAAGCGTTAGCTCACCATTAACACTTGCATCTTCAAATGGTTTATATTCGTTATACTGTGCAACTAAAGCCGCTGTACGCTCTTCAAATTGCTTAAGGTCAGTCTCACTCCACCAGTTACGTAAGTTACCGTCACCGTCGTATTTAGCACCTTGGTCGTCAAAACCGTGGCCAAGCTCATGCCCAATTACCGCGCCAATTGCGCCGTAGTTTACAGCATCATCCGCTTCTAAATTAAAGAATGGTGGTTGTAATATAGCGGCTGGAAATACAATTTCATTGTTTACTGGGTTGTAATACGCATTTACCGTTTGCGGAGTCATGTGCCACTCAGAGCGATCAACAGGTTTACCCAATTTAGCAATCATATCTGCGTATGCCCATTCGCTATAACGAATGTAATTACCTACTAGCTCGTCTGAGTTAATCTCTAGCTCTGAGTAATCTTTCCACGTGTCTGGGTAACCAATCTTAGGCGTAAATTTGTCTAATTTTTCTTTCGCTGCAAGCTTTGTTTCAGGGCTCATCCACTCAAGATTTTCGATAGCAACGCCATAACCTTTAATTACGTTATCAACTAACTCTTCCATGCGTGCTTTAGCTTCTGGCGGGAAGTTATCTTTAACGTATACCTTACCTAAAATTTCACCAAGTACACTGTTAGATGCATCAACCGCTTGCTTCCAAAGAGGTGCTTGTTCTTCTACGCCACGAAGTGTTGTGCTGTAAAAGTCAAAGTTAAGGTTAACTAAATCTTCGCTAAGTAGCTCTGCATAACCACTTACAAAATGAAATTTTAAGTAGTTTTTCCACGTCGCTAAATCAGTATCTTTATAAATAGTAGCAAGTGCTTCTAAGTAGCTTGGTTGACGTACAATAATATCACTTGCACTCACACCTGCATCTTTAAAGAATGCAGCTAAATCAAGCTCCCCCATCAACTTGCTTGCGTCTGCTACTGTCATCTTGTTATAAGATTTAGTTGCATCACGGCTTTGCACACGGCTCCACTGAGCATCAGCTAGTGTTTTTTCAAATGCAAGTACGCTCTTGGCAGCTTCTGCTGCTTTTTTAACGCCTGATTTTGCTAAAACATCTGTGATGTATTGCTCGTAAGAAGCACGAATTTTAGTGAATTTTTCGTCATCATTTAAGTAATAATCACGATCTGGTAAACCAAGACCCGACTGAGATAAATACAATGCATACTCGCTCGAGTTTTTAGCATCGTTATTTACAAACCAACCAAACGGTAAAGTACCGCCTTGTTTTTGAATTTTAGCCATTAAACCCACTAAGTCAGCTTTAGATTTAACGCTATCAATTGTATCTAATGACGGTTGTAATGGCGTAATACCTAGCTCATTAC
This sequence comes from Pseudoalteromonas sp. SG45-1, assembly GCF_014164135.1. Classification (NCBI taxonomy): domain Bacteria; kingdom Pseudomonadati; phylum Pseudomonadota; class Gammaproteobacteria; order Alteromonadales; family Pseudoalteromonadaceae; genus Pseudoalteromonas; species Pseudoalteromonas sp. SG45-1. The sequence continues at coordinate 44,496 of NZ_JACJEP010000017.1, read as the reverse complement.
GCGCAGATTGATTCATGTAGCTTTTATAAAATGCGCCAATTTTATACTCATCACTGCCTTTTTTAGCGGCCTTATTCGCGGCTGCGTTTTCAAGGGCAATTTTCATCGCTTTTTGTGACTCATCATATAGCTGCGAAAAAGAACCGTAGTTAGACTTATCACCTGGTATTTCAGTTTTTGCTAACCACTGTCCATTTACATGATAATAAAAATCGTCTTGTGCGCGTACTGAACTATCCATATTCGCTAGTTCAATACCAAGCTCTAGTGGCTTTTCAGCGGGTGCTGTTACTACAGGAGTATCGGTTACTTTAGCTTCTTGTTGTTTTTCACCACAACCTACTAGACCAAGTGCAAGCGCTATGCTCGCAGCGGCCATTGTTACTTTATTCATAATGATTCCGTTTGTTAGTTAGAATTAAATCATACCAATCTGCTTATGTATGGGGTCTATTTAACGTTAAGAAAATTACGCTAGAACTAGGCAAAAGTTTTTGTATCTAGTTGTTCTAAATAAAAATTTTTAACGACGTTATAGTGCAATTTAATTCGTTAAATTGATCAAAGATTTATGCAGGTTGGTATCACATACCAACTCCATTAAATTCTTGAATATAGCAGGAGTAAAAATAGCACTGCCTGTACGCTTTTACTTAATGGAATGGGTATCAAGGGAGCTTTAAATAATAAAGCACACCACGCAGTATCATAAACCTCATTAGACCAACAATAAAATGGAATATGTAACAAAGTATTTTGAATGCGGTGAGCTGCAAAAATAGCCCTACCAATAACAATATAGTGGGTGGCTAAGGCTAACTTTTATTCTTCCCGTGGAGCGCTAAACGCTCTAGTTTTTCTTTTAATGAAGGGGGGGCAGAAGCCGCTATCGCATTTAAGTAATTAGCGGTTTGCTCACTCATTTTCCGAGAGTTGGTAACTGTAGGGCTGCCCGATTTATTCGCGGTACTTAATCGCTGAGTTGCTTGAGGGTTTGCAGTTATTTTTATTTGTCCAAGCTCTGCCATTCCAGCAGCTCTAAAGTGTGAAAGCATATCCATTTTTAAATAATTAAGCCTAAGCGCGATAGGCGCAGATACCGCCTCTATCATTAGCGTGCCGTCTCGGTAATTACTAACTCGGCATTTATCACCCAATTTAGGGCCTAAAAAATCTTTTAATAAGGTTTGCTGTGTATCAAGTGCTTGGCTTTTGCCTGCATAAGCCGATAAACGATTATTTAACCCCGCCATAATATCGGTTAGCGGTTTTGGTGCATATCTATCTTTAGCCATTTTACACCTCGTAAAAACTCACTTAGACCCAGAGATAATACTCTGGGTCTAAGTATACACTGCGTATTAATACTACGCGCCGGCTATTTGCATTTGCTCTATTAGTACTGAGCCTGTTTGAATACCACCACGGCGTTCTATATCACCACCAATGGCAGAAATACCTTTAAACATGTCTTTTAAATTACCAGCAATAGTAATTTCACTTACCGGATATTGAATTTCACCATTTTCAACCCAAAAACCTGCAGCACCACGAGAGTAGTCACCCGTTACGGTATTTACGCCCTGCCCCATTAGCTCTGTAACTAATAAGCCAGTACCCATGGTTTTTAATAGTGCAGTTAAATCGTTATGAGTTTGCTCAACGAGCCAGTTATGTATACCGCCAGCATGTCCTGTTGGCATCATGTTCATTTTACGCGCAGCATAACTTGCTAATAAATAAGTTTGTAACTCGCCGCCTTGAATTATTTCTCTATCGAATGTTTTAACACCTTCGCTATCAAACGGTGACGATGCCAACCCTTTTAAAATATGTGGGCGCTCAGCAATATTCACACAATTACTAAATACCTGAGTGCCTAAGCTATCAAGTAAAAAACTTGATTTACGATAAAGCGCGCCACCACCAATTGCCGACACCAAGTGACCAAACAATGAATTTGCAATATCTGCTCTAAAAATAACAGGCACTTTCATTGTGCCTAACTTTTGGCTGTTTAATTTAGCTAAGGTTTCAGCTGCCGCTTCAAGACCCACTGCCGCAGCATCATTTAAACCAGCCTGATCGCGAGCAACTGTATAAGCAGAGTCGCGCTGCATGTGTTCGCCATCTTTACCTATTACCATAGTACTAATACTATGACGAGTGCGCGGAAAACCTGCAATTAAACCGTGGCTGTTACCATAAACACGTAATCCCTGATGCGATGAAAAACTCGCACCATCAGAGTTAACAATACGCTCGTCCGCATTTAATGCAGCTTGCTCAGCAGCATGACAAAGCTCAATGCCTTCCTCAGGACTTACATCCCAAGGATGATATAAATCTAAATCTTTAGGATTAAATTCAAGTAACTCTTTATCAGCAACGCCGTTAAATGGATCATCAGATGTAAATTTGGCTATATCAATCGCTTTTTCGACTACCGTGCGCAATGTTTTTGGATTTAAATCAGCCGTTGACGCCGAGCCTTTATTATTACCAACATATACACTAATGCCTAAGCCGCCGTCTTGGTTGAACTCAATGGTTTCTACTTCACCCATTCGTGTACTAACCGATAAACCAGACGTGCTAGACATCGCAGCTTCTGCAGCTGTAGCGCCTAATTTTTTAGCATGTTCGAGTACTTCTGCTACCGCATCTTTAACTTGCGATATTTGAGAATAAATTGGATCGTTTTGTTGGCTTTTCATAAATTAAGTCCTGAGCCTTAGAGGCATAATGCACGCATTTCTTATATTTAAATGCTAACACACTCAATGCATCACATCAGCTAATATTCCTAAGTATCATATTCATGTATAATGGCAAAAGTTATTTTTATTTAAGAGCACCCCATGGCAAAGAAAAAAGGCAAGCCTGCTGAAATTGAAGAAGAAATTGAATATGTATCAAGAACGGAGCTTAAACGCGAAGCGCAAGAGTTTCATCAGTTAGGTACTGAAATTGCCAAAATGGGTAAAAAACAGCGCGAACGCCTGCCATTAAATGACGATTTAAAAGAAGCGATGGTTGTTGCTGATAAAATAAGTAACAAAAGCGACGCGTATCGCCGCCACTTAAATTACATCGCTAAAACACTGCGTACTGTAGAAAACATTGATGATATTAAAGCGATTATCGATGTGATGCTTAATAAAAATAACCAAGCTGAAGTATTGGTCAAAAAAATTGAGCAATTACGTTCAGATTTAATTGAGCAAGGTGATGACCTTATCAATGAGACTATTGAGCAGTTTCCATCTCTTGATCGTCAACAAATGCGCCAATTGGTTCGAAATGCGGCAAAAGAAGCGAAAACTGAAAAGCCGGGTAAAGGTTATAAAGAATTATTTCAATACCTTAAAGATGCTCATACTATTACGTATTAATTAGGTCGTATTAAGTTATATTTTATTAAAAAAGGTGCTTCGGCACCTTTTTTGTTATAGATCAAACCGCCTTCCTGAGTACTTTTTTATAATCCCTCCTAAATAAATACTTAGGTGTGCGTGATGATTAAACTTCCACAATGGGATGAAACCCTAATAAACAAATATAATGTGTCTGGTCCGCGTTATACCTCTTATCCCACGGCTTTATCACTGCGTGACGGATATCAGCAACAAGACCTACTAAGCGCTATAGAATCGTCAACAACTCGCTCTCTTTCTTTATATATTCACATCCCGTTTTGTAGTCAGCTTTGCTACTACTGTGGCTGTAATAAAATAATTACCCGTCATCAATCTAAGGCAGATACGTATCTCGACTTTTTAGCAAAAGAAATTACTGCCCAAGCGCCTTTATTTAAAAGCTACACGGTTGAGCAATTGCATTTAGGTGGCGGTACTCCCACCTTTTTAACCGCAAAACAAATGACCCGTTTAATTAAACTTTTAGAACAACACTTTAATTTTACACGCACAACAGAGCGCGGTATTGAAATAGACCCACGCTCACTTGCCGATAATATGCTTGTTGATTTAAGAATGCTTGGCTTTAACCGTGTCTCATTTGGGATTCAAGACTTTAACGACGACGTGCAACTTGCTGTTAATCGCCCGCAAAATGCAGATACCGTTAAGCAATTAATTACACAAGCTCGCGAGCTAGGATTTCAATCTATTAATGCAGATATGATTTACGGGCTACCTCTGCAAACGCCAGAGAGCTTTAAGAAAACTATAGAGCAACTTATTGAGTTAAGCCCTGACAGAGTATCAGTGTTTAACTACGCGCATTTACCAGAGCGCTTTGCTGCACAGCGTAAGATTAAAGATGCAGATTTACCCAGTGCTCATAATAAGCTCACCATGTTTAAAAATACGCTGGAGCAGATGACGCAAGCAGGCTATCAATTTATTGGTATGGACCATTTTGCAAAAACTGATAATGAACTAGCTGTTGCGCAAAATGTAGGCAAGTTACATCGTAACTTTCAAGGTTATACAACCCATGGAAATTGTGATTTATTAGGTTTAGGCGTGTCATCAATTTCACAAATTGGCACCGCCATTTTACAAAATCAAAAAGAATTAAAACATTATTACCACAACGTAGAAACACAAAGCGGTAGTGCTCTTAATAAAGGAATGCACTTAACACATGATGATGTAATTCGTGCTGATGCAATTAAACAGCTCATTTGCCAATTTGAATTAGATATACAAGACTTTAGTGAAAAACACGCGCTTATATTTAATGACTACTTTGAGGATGCATTAGTAGCGCTGGCGCCACTTATAAAAGATGAACTAGTCACTATAATTGATAATAAAATTAGCGTAACACCACGCGGGAACTTATTCATTCGTATTATTTGTATGTGCTTCGATGCTCACTTACAAAAACAAATTAACGCAACGCGCTTTTCAAGGGTGATTTAGCCTGAACTCTGGATAATAAATACATCGGCACAAAAAAAGCAGACCTAGGTCTGCTTTTTGTATTTAAGTTGTAGCTTTAATTAAAAACGACTTTATCGCTACCTGGAGCGGCTTTAAACTCGATAATAATTTTAGCGCAATCCGCTTTAACTTCATCTTTAAGTGTTTTTTCAGCTTGCCAGCGAGCCTTATCTAGCTTAAAAATCTCTTTTTTAGAGTATTTTTTACGTGCATCGTGCGTCGGCATTTCTTTAACTACCTGATACATTTTATAAATACCAGGATACTGCGTCGTTAAATCACGCTCGCTTTCAAAGGCATACTGAGACATAAGTACCCAAATACGTAAACAGCCTTCAGAAAACTCACACTGCTCTTCATTCATTGCACGTGCGATTAAATGAATACTATCGGCTAGTTTTGCGTTTCGCTTTAAACGCGACTTTTCAAGCTTTTGCTTTTGTTCAGCCTGCGTTTTAGCAATTAACTTTTTTTGCGCATTTAACTTATACAGCAACTGACCCGCATAAAATGCCAAACCAGCTATGATAGCAGCGCCTAAAAGTAAGGCTAAAATTACCGAGGTACTCATTATTTATCCTTACTATTTGTCGTCTTCATCTAACCATTCGTTGGCTAAATCATCAGATAAGTATTGATCGAAATCAGAATTGCCTTGGCTTTCAAGGTCATCTTCAAACTCGTCTTCGTCCTCATCTTCAATACCAAGAATTTCACATAACGCCTGATGACGGGCAATGCGACTATTAAAGTACTTAGCATCTTTACCTGTTAGCATTTCACCTTTTTCATGACGCTCTACTAATTTAAGTAAACGTTCATCATTCTCAAGTGCTTCTAGCTCTTGTTCAGGTGTAAACTCAGGCTCGATTACTTTTTTCAGCTCAATAGTTGGCTTTAAGTTGCGTTTCATTTCAACTTTAGGCTCTGGCGCGGTTGCGATTAACGGCACAGGCTTTTTACTGCCTACACGCTTATCTTTAGGCGCGTGATTACTATTTTGGCTTTCGCTATCTAGTAAATCTGGCGCATTACGAGAACCGGGCTTTGCGCCTTTGGTTTTTTTAACTCGCTGCTCTTTTAATGCGCGCATTTCTTTAAGCTTATCTTGGCTTAAACGAACAGGTCCGTTTGCTGGGCTTTTGCGTGACTTTTTAGTTCTACTCATATCTTGATCATCTCACTTAAGAGGTTTTGAGCGAAGCGCAAATTAATGGGCATCGCAGTGCTGGCCTAGCCAGAAGAATTCAGTTTGCGCTATAGAGGTTGGGTTTCTCATTTAAAAGCGCCTTAGCTAATTAATCGCTAATTTTAAACGGTGGGTATTGTAACAGGACAAATAAAAAGGCGGTAGAGAAAACATCTCTACCGCCTGCTAATCTGAGCGCCATTATCTGGACACTTCTCCCTTCGACTTTTTTTAGTCTTTATTATTTTTATTATTATCAGTCCGTATTGTTATTATTTTTACGTTCCTTGTTACATTCCATTTTGTTTTTGTTATTAAACTTCCATGAGTATTTTATTATTTTCGGTCATCGTGACACTTTTTTATTATTTCCTTTAGTAGCACCAATCTTGTGCTATGTAGTCATGCCGCGCCACTTTCCTTATAGCTTGTTTCCGTTTTGTTATTGTTCTTTTGCGACAGTGGTTAATTTACTCGTTAATGATTTTGTTACAACTGGTTTATATAACTTTTATTATACTTATTACATTTTAAAACAAAATAAACAATAAAATACAATAGGTTAATGATGAATAAAAAATAAAAAGAAGACTTTTCTCACACTAACGCATGGTCAATGTCTTACATTTAAACGGGTGATATCGTTAATTTTGCACACAAAAAAAGCAGCCTGGGCTGCTTTTTGTAAAACATTGTAGTGTATTTATTATTAATTGCTAAATAAATACGACTTTAGTGTAAACCACCTAAGTACTGAGAAAGTACTTCAATATCTTTATCTGTTAATTTCTTCGCTATATCGCCCATCATGCCATTTAAGTCATTGTGACGAGTTCCATCACGGAATTTTTCAAGTTGAGACTTGATATATCCAGGATGCTGAAAAGAAATTTTTGGAAACTTAGCAAGTGATGAACCGTTACCACGTGGACCATGACATGCTGCACATGATGGAATCCCACGCTCCGCATCGCCTGCTTTAAAGAGCATTTCGCCAACTTCAACAACATCTTTAGGTGTAGCACCTTCAGTCATGTTGATTGAAGAAAAATAAGCAGCTAGATCTTTCATGTCTTGCTCGCTAAGTGGCATAGCCATAGCGCTCATTACTGGATCCATACGCCCTTCTTTGCCGCCTGACGTCATACCTAATTTTAAATCCTGAAGTTGCTTAAGGATATAATCTGGATGTTGACCTGCAATTTTAGGGTAAATATTAACCGGCGCATTACCGTCTGGGCCGTGACAAGCCGCACACGTTGCTGATTTTTCTTTACCTGCGTTTACATCGCCATCAAATGCTGTTGCGTTGCTTGCTGACAACGCACCAAGCAATATTGTTAAAGATAGTGCTATTTTTTTCATGGTGAATTCTCTGTTTCCGACCCTGTATCATCTACAATCGTGATGTTGTAATACATATATTCTACACGATAATAAATTCTCTGGCACGTTTTCTACACATATTAAGCTTATAATTTACAGGGTTTTGACTTAGATTAAGCTTTAACATGTTTTAAATGTACCATAGGTGCTGTTTTTAGGTGGTTAAATACGCTTTTTAATACATCCTTTATAGTATAAAATACGCGCCCTGAGTGAATTTGGTTTACTCAATGTTATTTTTTTAAGTTTTAGGAGAGCCTGTGCTCAAATCTCGTATCAAATATAATACTGCGTCTTTCGTAACAAGCGCTCCCGACATTACTAAATTACCTGCTGATACGGGAATTGAAGTTGCGTTTGCCGGTCGCTCCAATGCAGGTAAGTCGAGTGCATTAAATGCATTAACCGATCAGAAGCTAGCACGTACAAGTAAAACACCTGGACGTACTCAGCTAATCAATACATTCGATTTAGCGGATGTTGACGATATGCGCCTTATCGATTTACCAGGCTATGGCTTTGCTAAAGTACCAATCGAAATGAAAAAGAAATGGCAAAAGTCGTTAGGTGAATATCTGCAAAAGCGTCAAAGCTTAAAAGGTATTGTTATTTTAATGGATATTCGTCATCCATTAAAAGATTTAGACCGTGATTTAATTAACTGGGCAATTGGTAGTGAGATTCCAGTATTGGCACTATTAACTAAAGCCGACAAACTAAAGCAAGGCCCTCGTAAATCACAAGTACTGCAAGTTCGCCGTGAATTAAGCACGCTTGATGGGGATATTACAGTTCATGCGTTTTCATCATTAAAGGGCACGGGTTTACCAGAAGTAGCTAAAAAGCTAGATGAATGGTTTTTAGGTCCTGTTATTGCTGTACCACCTAGCGATGAAACAATCACAGACGAAACCAACCCAGAGGCTTAAACGCTGGCGTTACGATAAATAAAACTGCTTTCCTGCAGATTTAATAAAATAGCCGAGCTTATCAGACTCGGCTTTTTCAGCCCACTGATAAAATACACTGCGTGAAACTCGCGCACTACAACCATACGGTAGCTTTAAATAAGGCACCTTTGAACCATTGTAGTCTTTTATATGCAAGGGCTGCTGAGCGCTCACTAACCACTGCCTAGCTAAATTATCAATACAACACAACACTTGCCCTTGCGCTGTATTTTCAAAGCGCCAATCAACAATAATAAACGGCGCATCTTCAACCGTTATTGTTATTTTTTCGACAGGGGTTTTTAAATAAAATTGCTCACCTTCTTTACACAATACAGAAGCAAACAGCTTCACCATGGCTGGGCGTGTTATTTCGCTGCCATCGTAAAACCATTTCCCTTCATTATTAATAACAATTGGCAGCTCCCCACAATGGTTAGGCTGCCAACTATCAAAAGGTTTGCTTGGCTCGCTTAATCGCTTGCTAAGCTCACTTAAAGAAATCACTGTTTTTTAAGTGTTATTGCAAATGTAACAGGCACAGCTGTTGCAATTGAAGGCAAGCCCGCTAACTCTTGCAGCTTTTTAACGCCTTCGGTTACACCAAAATCATCACTATTAATAATAATAGGTGTTAATGATGATACCGTTAAATCACCACTTTGCGTGCTGTTAACGAGTACATCAATTGCCAATGGTTTTTTATTACCATGAAAATCAAGCTCAGCTGTAATACCCTTCAATACATATTGACCAGGCTTTTTGATATTACTTAGCTCTTTAGTTAAATTTGCAGTTAAAACAGCATTGGGGAATTTAGCCGCTTCGAATAAAAATGTAGCTAAACGCTCATTACGAATAGGGATTAGAGTTTCGGCTGATGTTAAATCAACATTAACGCTAAACTCACCTTTATCAGAAAGCATACCTTCAAGGTTAGTAAAATGGTGAGCTTCAGCAATCGAATCTTTTTTAATTGAAACAAAGCTTAGTTGGCTTTTATCATTCACTAGCTGCCAATTAGCCTGAGCAACATTAGAAATAACTAAACTTGATAAAGAAAAACCTGCAATAGCTAATGCTTTAAACATAACGCACTCCTTAGTAATAAAATGAAAAGAATAAAAATGATAGCACTTCGATGGTATCACCTGCGATGTACCCAAACCACCTCGAAGTGACGAATGCACAATACAATTGGTATAGCGCAAAAAAGAATTAATTAGATAGGATTTTTAGGCGTAAAATAAAAAACGGCCCACCAAACAAGTTGGTAGGCCGGTATAGCAAACTGGGGAGAAGCTATCAATTTGTTGCACCCTTTCAGATGCATCATCAACAGGATGTCCTACAGGATAGGACAGGCGGGACTTTAACAAAAGCACGCATTAAAATACAATCATATTCCTGTAAAACAGCTCGAATTGACGAACATATAACTATTTAATACAAATAGTTGCTTAAATTAACCTTATTTTAACTAAAGCTTGCATATAGCTAATTAAATAGCTGTTATTCGCCATTTTTATTAAACATAAAAAAAGCGCCAAAAGGCGCTTTAATTAAAATGCTCAAATTGCATTAATGGGCTTGTTCCCAGTTGTCACCTTCGTCGGCTTCAACAATAAGCGGCACATCAAGCGCTGCAGCTTGCGACATCAGCTCACAAATATGTTTTGTGTATTCAGGTGCGCAGTCTGTTTTAATTTCAAATACCAATTCATCGTGTACTTGCATTAGTAGCTTAATCGTATTTGGCGCCTGTTCGTGTACCCAGCGGTTAACGCTCAGCATTGCTTTTTTAATAATATCAGCAGCAGTACCTTGCATTGGTGCGTTTATAGCAGCACGTTCGGCTCCTTTTCTGCGCGCGCCATTACGTGCGTTTATTTCTGGTAAATGTAGGCGGCGACCAAATATTGTTTCAACGTAGCCATTTTCAGCTGCTTTTTCGCGTGTTGTTTCCATGTACTCTAATACACCAGGAAAACGCTCAAAGTATTTATCTATGTAATGCTGCGCTTCGTGGCGCGGCACATCTAGTTGACGTGCTAAACCAAATGCAGACATACCGTAAATTAAGCCAAAGTTTACTGCTTTCGCCTTGCGGCGCATATCGGTAGTTACATCATCAAGCTCTACACCAAATACTTCAGCGGCAGTTGCACTGTGTACATCTAAGCCGTTAGCAAATGCATTTAATAAACCTTTGTCTTGTGAAAGGTGCGCCATAATACGCAGCTCAATTTGGCTGTAATCGGCAGCGACAATTTTGTAACCATCGGCAGCTATAAACGCTTCACGAATTCGACGCCCTTCTTCTGAACGAATAGGAATATTTTGTAAATTAGGATCGGTTGAACTCAAGCGCCCCGTTGCTGTAATTGCCTGATGATATGACGTATGTACACGCTGGGTTTTCTCATTCACCATTAATGGTAATTTATCGGTATAAGTTGATTTAAGCTTTGATAAACCACGATGCTCTATAATTACTTTAGGTAGTGGATAATCATGAGCAAGCTCTTGCAATACTTCTTCTGCGGTAGAAGGTGCACCTTTAGGTGTTTTTTTGATAATAGGCAGGCCAAGCTTTTCAAACAACAATACTTGTAGTTGCTTAGGAGAGCTTAAATTAAATGGTTCGCCTGCTATTTCAAATGCTTCCTTTTCAAGCTCAATTAAACGCTCGCCTAATCGTTGGCTGTGTGCTGCAAGCATATTGCTATCTATTGCAACGCCGGTTCGTTCAATATCAGAAATCACACTAACAAGTGGCATTTCTATATCTTCGAATACAGATTTTAGCTTTTCATCAGCCGCTATTTTTGGCCAAAGCACTTCATGTAGGCGTAAAGTAATATCGGCATCTTCTGCAGCGTAAGGCGCAGCTTTTTCAAGTTCAATTTGGTTAAAGGTAAGTTGCTTTTTACCTTTGCCAGCAATATCTTCAAAGCTAATATTTTTATGACCTAGATATTTAAGTGCTAGCGAGTCCATATCGTGGCGTGTACCCACACTATTAAATACGTATGACTCAAGCATGGTGTCAAACTTAATACCATTTAGCGCAAAACCTGCATTCGCTAATACACTTTTGTCGTATTTAAGGTTTTGCCCTACTTTAGCTTTGTTTTCATCGGCCAAAATTGGACCTAGCTTTTGCATTACAAATTCCAGACTTAATTGCTCAGGCGCACCCGGGTAGTCATGCGCTAGAGGTAAATACACAGCTTCACCCGCTTTTACGGCAAAACTCATACCCACTAATTGCGCTTTCATGTAATCAAGGCTGGTAGTTTCTGTATCAAATGCAAATAACTCGGCACTATTTAATTGCTCTATTAACGTATCAAATTGCGCTTGCGTTAAAATAGTTTCGTAATGGGCATCTTCTACTTTTGGTAATTCAGTGGCTTCGGTAGGTACAGCTAGATGTGTTTCTGCATCTTTAGGGTTATCTAGTAACTCAGCTAACCAACGACGAAATTCACACTCACCATATAGTGCAATTAATTCGTCTTTATTTGGCTCTTGTAATTTGAACGTATCAAGATCTGATTCGACTTCAACATCGCACTTAATTGTTGCAAGCTCGTAGCTTAGAGGCAGATGATCGAGAGCTGCAGCTAACTTTTCACCTATTTTACCCTTAATCTCACTTGCGTGATCCATTACACCTTGCAACGAGCCATATTTCTCTAACCACTTAACGGCCGTTTTTGGACCACAGCCTTCAACACCTGGGATATTGTCGACCTTATCGCCCATTAGTGCTAAGTAATCGATAATAAGTTCGGGGCCTACACCAAACTTTTCCACTACGGTAACAGGATCTGAAATACTGTCGGTCATCGTGTTTATTAATGTAACGTGTTCATTTACAAGTTGCGCCATATCTTTATCACCAGTGGAGACAAGGACATGCCGTTTTTGCTCAGTTGCAATGCGTGCAAATGTGCCAATAACATCATCAGCTTCAACGCCTTCGATACTAATTAGCGGAAAACCCATCGCTTTGATAATGCTATGTATTGGTGCTATTTGCGTACGTAAGTCATCCGGCATCGGCGGGCGATTTGCCTTATATTCGCTATACATATCGTTACGGAACGTTTTGCCTTTAGCATCAAATATAACCACCATGTGTGAGGGATCATATTGTCTGATCAAGCTTTTAAGCATGTTGATCACGCCATAAATAGCGCCCGTAGCCTCACCTTTAGAATTAGTTAAATGCGGCGGAGAATGATAAGCACGAAATAAATATGACGAGCCATCAACTAAAATAAGTGGGTTTTCGGGGATCTGAGCCATGGTGAATTTGGATCCTAAATGCAAAAAATTAAGGTAATTATAAGCATGCCATAAGGTAGTAAATAAAACGACTGTGAATTACTGTTTATCGTGTTATTAAAACTAGAGCAAGCTGTGGATAAGTGTGTAGATAACAGCCACGAGCTATTCTTCCAAAGCATTATAAAATGCCTAGAAAATACTTTAACTGTATGTTTTAATTTAAAAAAGATAATACGAGGTTCTTTTTTTATTATTTTAAACCAATGTGGAAAAAGGTTTTCTAACGACTGCTTCTGTTGTTATTCACTTTGATTATTCGCGTCCATTTAAATAACCGGAGGAGTATTCTAGCACAATGGATCGAAGATCATAGCGATCCTTTATAATTTTTTTAAAGGCAAAGTGATCGCAAATGGCATAAACCGCAAAACGACTTGCACTGCGAATGATTTTTGTACTAAAAATTTATTTTCGCGAGAAATTTTGAGCATGTTAAACTTCATCCGATCGACTTATAAAAAAGACTTTAGGGGACAAAAGCATGAAAAACGTAGCAGTAATATTAGCAGGGTCTGGTGTGTACGATGGTAGTGAAATTAATGAAGCAATTTTAACTTTATTACATATAGCCAAAAATGGCGCAACGTATCAGTGTTTTGCACCAGATATTGAACAACTTCATACCATTAACCATTTAACAGGTGAAGTAATGCCTGATAAACGCAATGTATTAACAGAAGCTGCTCGCATTGCACGAGGTGACATTAAATCGCTGATTGAACTAGACGTGACTCAGTTTGACGCATTAATTGTACCTGGCGGTTTCGGTGCTGCAAAAAACTTATGCGATTTTGCAATTAAAGGCGCAAAAGCAAATATCAATCAGGACGTCCTTAATGCTTGTAAATCATTTGCAAAAGCAAATAAGCCTGCAGGTTATATGTGTATTGCACCCGCATTGATCCCATTTATTTACGATAACGCCGCACTTACTATTGGTAACGATGTAGAGACAGCACAAGCGCTAAGCACATTAGGCGCTAAACATATAGATTGTGCGGTTGACGGTGTAGTTATCGATGAACCAAATAAGTTAGTTACCACCCCTGCTTACATGTTGGTAGAATCGATTCTTGAAGCCGACGCAGGGATCGCAAAACTAGTTAGTAGCGTATTATCAATAAATTGATTTTGATCTTAGGATCTAAAAAGTTAATTGTATGACTGATTACGCTTATTAAATTGCTTAACAAAAAACAGTAAATAATTAAATTTTATTGCGTTAACGCAAAAAGTAGTCAGTTTTATTAATAAAAACGGCTCTTAGCATTTTATAAATTGGCCCAGAGAGTTATAATCGGTTTAATTTCCGTCATCTTTAATCGTGATTGATCACGTTCAAATCGAAGTGAGCAAGGCAAAATGAAAAAATTAACAGCTGCAGCATTATTATTGCTAGCAACCACTGCATACGCACAGCCATATGATAACTCTATGACTGAAGATGCAATTAAAGCACGTCTCGCGCCGGTTGGTGCTGTATACCTTGAAGGCGATAAAGCTGCAGTTGCAGCGGCGCCTACCGGTCCTCGCTCTGGTGAGCAAGTATATCAAGGTGCATGTTTTGCATGTCACGGCACTGGTGCACTAGGCGCGCCTAAATCGGCTGACGATTGGGCTCCACGTATTGCTAAAGGTAAAGACACTTTACTTGAGCATGCACTAAATGGCTTTAATGCTATGCCTCCAAAAGGCACGTGTATGGATTGTTCTGATGATGAGATTAGCGCTGCTATCGACTTTATGACATCTAAATAAGCTCGATTGAAATATACAAAAAAGGTTTACTTCTGTAAGCCTTTTTTAATGCCTAAAATAGTGTGTCTAGCTACTGCTTTAGTAGGAATATCAACTTGACGATAAGCACTAAAAGTGAAAGTATAAGGCTAATAACTATACAATAAAAATAGCCGGTTAGATCATTGGAAGATAAACTATCAGTATCGAGTAAATTGGCGTATCAAAATAAACGCCTTAGAGCGCTTCTCGAAAAATACAAACAATCACATCACTTACAAAATGCCCTGATCCAATTATCAGAGCAGGCAAGTACTGTGGCCGAGCTAACCCTGCTATACCCCGCCATCCATGACATTTTACAAAAGTACGTACCTAGTAAAAGTTTTTATGTGGTGCTGCTAAATCAATACAGCCAATCACTAGAGCTTTCTTACTTTTCAGATGAAAAAGATGGTATTGCCGTCGCCCTTAACCAATCAAATAGCTTTGATGAAGGCGCCACGGGTTATGTATTTAAACAGGGTAAAACCACATGTTTTACCAAGCAGCAAATGCAAGATGCTGCAGCAGAAGGTTTATTTAAAGCATTAGGCACTCCTGCCGAACATTGGGTAGGCGTACCTGTTTACCAAGAACATAATATTATCGGTGTTTTAGCAGCGCAAAGTTACGATACAAAACAAGGCTATAGCTCACAGCAAATACAACTACTTGAGTTTATGTCGCTTTATTTGGCAACAGCAATAGAGCGTGTAAAAAAACGAGAGCTTCTTGAGTCAGAAGTTAAAATTCGCACCCGCGCACTCACTCAAAGTAACGATGCACTAAACCTTGAAATAGAGCAGCGTAAACGCGCACTTCAACGCCAACAAATTCTATTTAAAATATCTGAGATAGCAACACAAGCTAAAAACCTTGATGACGCTTATTTTAAGATACACGAAATAATAAAAACAATTACCTACGCAGAAAACTTATATATTGCGCTTTATGATAAAGAAACAGGGTGGATTAGTTTTCCTTATTGCGTAGATGAATTTAAAGAAAATACACAGCCAAGACGCTTTGCTAAAGGTTATAGCGAACTGGTAATAAGCACCGAAGAAACACAACTAATACACCCATGTAGAGCAAAAGAATTAATAGTAAGCGGTGTGGTACAACGTTCAGCACCTGTACCAAAAGAGCAAATGGCCACTAGCTGGTTAGGCGCTCCACTTAAAACAGCTCAAGGTGTTATCGGCCTTATTGTTTGCCAAGCCTACGATAACAAACATATTTTCAGCCGAGATGATTGCGAGTTAATTACCTTTGTATCGCATCAAATTGCAGCTGTTTTACAAACAAAGCTCGTCAATCAAGCAATTGCAAAAAGCCATCAAGAACTCGAATTTAGAGTAAACGAAAAAACCAAAGAATTGCGTCAAACTAATCTGCACTTACAAATGCAAATAGATGAGCGAAAAAAAATAGAGCAGCAGCTTTATCATGATGCACATCACGATTCACTTACGAGCTTGCCTAATCGTAGTCTATTTTTAACTCAGCTCGAAAAAACGCTACAACATTATCAACGTTTTCCTGAGCACCACTTTGCTGTTTTGTTTATCGATTTAGATAAATTTAAAGATATTAACGATCAGCTTGGCCACCATGCAGGCGATCAATTTTTAATTAACGTAAGTGAGTTATTTGCCCAATGTATACGCGAGCATGATTTACTAGCACGTTTAGGCGGGGATGAATTTGTTATTTTATTAACCCATTTAACTGAGCCTCAACAAGCAGAAGATGTTGCAAATCGTATTATAGATTTAATGAAAAAACCCTTTTATCTCAAAGGTGAGTCTTTACAAAGTGGCGCAAGTATAGGGATAACCTACTCAAAGAAAAGCTATACGCATACAGATGAAATTATTCGTGATGCCGATGCCGCCATGTATCACGCCAAAAACTCAGGAAAAAATCGTTACGAGTTATTTCATCCGCTATTAACGCAATCAATACCTGCGCAGACTCTAAAAGCACAACATCACCTTGATATATTACCTATGAGTTTTAGAAGCTCAGAAATAATTACGCTTGATGAGCAACAACAGTCTGAATCTTTATTTGAAGCATTTGGTGAACACCCAATACTTGGCTTTACTAGCTTTGATATTTTGAAAAAGTTTGCATCAGATAAAGAGCAGCATCTGCAAGTAGAGTTACAACTATTACAACGCGCCTATGCACAAGCAATTACTGCAAATGTAGCTATGGCATTGGTTCCTTGCTCTGGTTTGCTACTTGAGGAACACGAATTTGTTTTATTTACAGATACGCTAAATAAACAACAAGGACAAAGCCAACTCTGTTTATTATTTGATGAGCAAGAAATTCGCCACGCATGTGCAACGCAAATAAAAAACCTCAAAACGCTATCACAACTTGGTTATTCAATTGGTTTAAACAATTTTGCTAAAGACAGGTGCGAACTTAATTTACTAACCGATATTAATTTTGATTATTTACTACTTAGCTCGACCTTTAGTAAACGTGTTTTACAACAAGAAAGTTACGATTTTCAGCTACAGGGCGTGCTTGCAATTACAAAGCTCAAAGCAATGAAGGTCATTGCTAAAGGCCCATCAATACTTAATTTCAGAGCTTTATTAGATAAACACGGTTTGGCATTTTTTGTAGGTAAACAACACGCTTTAGTATGCTCTGAGTTACCTGAAGTGCAAGCAACCCAGTCTTTATAAAGTTAGCCTGAGGTATTACTCAGGCTTTTTAAACATCGCTCGTAAGTTAGCGACTCTTGCTTGGCCTTTTTCCATGCGCTCTGCTTGGGTATTTGGCGCTTTTTTGTTTTCGAACGCAAGATCGTCCTGCGGTAACTCTTGTACAAATCGGCTTAATTCAGTTTGTGAGGTTTCACCAAATTGACGACGTATCTTTGCATAAGTAAGTGTTAACTCCTGCTGAGCACGAGTAATACCAACATAAGCTAAGCGACGTTCTTCATCTACGTTGTCCTCATCAATACTTACCTGATGCGGAAGTAAACCCTCTTCCATACCCACCATAAATACGTACGGGTACTCTAAGCCCTTTGATGCATGTAGTGTTGATAAGTGCACTGCATCGGTTTCATCTTCTTCTTCGTTACGCTCAAGCATATCGCGAAGGGTTAGCTTGCTAACAACCTCGGCTAATGTCATTGGTTCGTTGTCGGCATCACCGGTCAACATATCTGTTATCCAACGATACAGCTCTGATACGTTTTTCATACGCATTTCAGCCGCTTTTGCACTCGGTGACGACTCGTACAAATATGCCTCGTAATTAATATTACGCACTAAGTCTTTAACAGCTTCGAGCGTATCACCGCGTACTGCGTTATCAGATAGCTCAACAACCCAGCGTGCAAATCCAGCAAGCGCATTAAAGCCACGCCCTTTTAGTCTGTAGCCTAAATCGTTATCAAAACAGGTAGCAAACAAGCTCGCGTGCTTTTCATTAGCAAGCGTACCAAGCTTTTCAAGGGTAACCGTGCCTATTTCGCGTCGCGGTGTATTTACGATACGTAAAAATGCATTGTCATCATCTTGATTAACTAGCAAACGTAAATACGCCATAATATCTTTAATTTCTGAGCGAGCGAAAAACGACATACCGCCACTAATTTTATAAGGGATACGGTTACTCATTAGTGATTTTTCAAAGCCACGTGCTTGATGATTACCACGATATAAAATCGCGTAATCTTTATAGCTGGTTCGCTTCATAAACTTATGTGAAATTATTTCAGCAACCACACGCTCAGATTCATGCTCTTCATCGCGGCACCCTATTACTTTGATCGGCTCACCGTAACCTAGTTCACTAAATAACTTTTTCTCTATGTCATGTGGGTTATTGGCAATTAAAATGTTAGCCGCTTTTAGTATTCGCCCTGCACTTCGATAGTTTTGTTCAAGCTTTATAAGTCTAAGCCCTGGGTAGTCTTTACCTAATAACACTAAGTTTTGCGGGCGAGCACCACGCCATGAGTAAATTGATTGATCGTCATCACCTACCACAGTAAAACGGGCACGCTCGCCTACTAGCAATTTAACAAGTTGATATTGGCTTGTATTGGTATCTTGATACTCATCCACCAGCAAGTATTTAAAGCGTTGCTGCCAGCGCTCACGAGATGTGGCGTTATTAGTAAGTAACAAAGTAGGGATCATAATTAAATCATCAAAATCCAGTGCATTATAAGCACGTAGCTGGTTTTGATATCGAGCATACAACTGTGCAAACAATGCCTTTTGCGCATCACGCGCTTCGCGTATTGCTTGCTCTGGCAGTACTAATTCGTTTTTCCAACTACCAATTTCCATTTTAAGTAGTTTGAGTAAGTCCTTGTCTTTTTTTAGCTCATCTTCGGTGAGTTCACTAAGAAGCTGATTGGTATCTTGATCATCAAATAACGAAAAGCCGGGCTTAAACCCTAATGTACTCAACTCTTTTTTTATTATTTCTAAACCGAGTGTATGAAACGTTGATACCCATAAACCTTTAGCGTCTTGCTTACCGAGCGTTTGCAGTACTCGCTCACGCATTTCTTTGGCTGCTTTATTGGTAAAAGTAACAGCGGCTATATTTCGCGCTTTGTACTCACATTTTTTCACTAAATAAGCGATTTTATTCGTAATAACACGGGTTTTACCAGAGCCTGCGCCCGCGAGTACTAAGCAGGGACCACTAATATATTTTACGGCTTCATCTTGTTTAGGATTGAGTTTCATAACGACCAAAGAAATTTAAAAGACGCGCAATTTTAACGTAACCATTACAGCGAGCATAGCAATTGCCTTAATTAATTAAGGTAAAGATGATCATGTGTTAAATGCCGTGGGTATAAGGTAATATTAGTTATTATCATTTAGGCAATGCCGAAGGGACAAATATGATCAACCCAGCAAAACTTGAAGAAATTGCTAAGCAAATTACTAGCAATATGCCGCAAGGTGTAAAAAACCTAGCAGACACACTCGAAGGTAAAACAAAGCAAGTTCTACAAAACAAGCTTGCTGAGATGGACTTTGTGAGCCGTGAAGAATTTGATGTGCAAAGCCAAGTACTTATTCGTACTCGCGAAAAGTTAACCGAACTTGAAGCTAAAGTTTCATTGCTTGAGCAACAACTTAGCGCTAAAACTGACGCTGAATAATTATACCAATTGCATTAAATTAGTGTTCTATTATAGCGATAAGAAAATAGCTCAATAACAAGGCTAAAATTATGGTACGTAGTTGTGCTATATAAATAATTTTTAACGTAGTTAGTGAGTTATTTAATACACTAAGATGATCATTTTTTTAATAAGATTGGTATTAATTTTAATGTACAAAAAAGGCAGCTTAGGCTGCCTTTTGCATTTTACCAAGTTTATTCAAATAGCTCATCAAGTACATAATAAGACAACTTAGCCTGCTGAGCTAAACTCACACTCAGCATTTTTTGCGCAACTTGCTCGCCAGTTATTGGTTTGTAACGCTTTAAAAACGCAAATCGTGTAATAACAGGAAAAATAATACTGCCTATCTTTTCTGCCACTCTAAATTGCTCACGATCGCCTAATAATAAAGATGGTTGTAAAATACTTATTTTATCAAAAGGGAGTGCTTTAATATGTTGCTCAAGCTCTCCCTTCATTTTCAAATAAGCACTATTACTGTGCGTATTCGCCCCGCTTGATGACACTAAGCAATAATGCGTAACGCCATTACATGCCGCTAACTGCGCCGCTATAAACTGATAATCAAAATCAACTTTACGCTGAGCGTATATCGAGCCCGCTCGTTTACGGGTTGTGCCCAAACACGAAAACAATACATCACCTTTAAAAAGCTCAACATATTGAGTTAATTTTTCAAAATCAATAACGTGATTAACTAGCTTTGCATGTGTGACAGGCAGAGCTCGACGGCTTAACGTAACTACTTTTGTATAACGGTCGCTATTAAGTAACTTATGGAGCAACTCATTACCGACCAAGCCTGTAGCACCTATTAACACCGCCGTTTTAGTCATGGATTTATTTATTTTCACCCACTTTTTTAAATACGTGTTGCACTGCTTTTTTGTAGCTTTGCGTTTCTTCACTCGCGCACGTTACTACAGATTCTAAATCATGAAGATGGCCGTTTTCTAAACCATAAACCCAACCATGAACGCTTAGTTCTTGGCCTCGCTCCCAGGCATCTTGCACAATGTTAGTACGACACACATTACGTACTTGCTCAATTACATTTAGCTCAATAAGGCGGCTTAAGCGTTCGCTTTCTGGCATTGCGTCGAGTTGTTCAAGATGCTTTTCTTTTACATCTCCTACATGGCGTAGCCAATTATCAATAAAGCCAAATTTAGCATTGTTTAAAACGGCTTGTACGCCACCACAACCATAGTGACCTACTACCATTATATGTTTTACTTTTAAAACCTCTACAGCGTACTGCATAACCGATAAGCAG
Organism: Pseudoalteromonas sp. SG45-1; assembly: GCF_014164135.1. Taxonomy (NCBI): domain Bacteria; kingdom Pseudomonadati; phylum Pseudomonadota; class Gammaproteobacteria; order Alteromonadales; family Pseudoalteromonadaceae; genus Pseudoalteromonas; species Pseudoalteromonas sp. SG45-1. The sequence continues at coordinate 23,450 of NZ_JACJEP010000017.1, read as the reverse complement.
TTATGGTCAGTGTGTACAACCACGTTAGCAACGTTACGATGTACAAATAATTCGCCTGGTAATAAATCAACTATTTGATTTGCAGGTACACGAGAGTCTGAACAACCAATCCATAAATACTCTGGATTTTGTTGCATAGATAAAATTTTAAAAAACTCAGGGTCTGCTTCACTTGTACGAGCAGCCCAACGTTTGTTGTTATCGAATAAATTTTTTAACTTTCTCATTGCATCTCTTATTAAGTCGAGGACGGAAATTTAATGGACATTAGCAAGAATCAAAATATTACGAGGCGTTAACTGCTTTTCACAAAACGTTTTAACGCTTACTTGATAACCTTGCTGTTGCAAATATAAAGCACGATCGAGCACAAGCCAAACTTCAATTGCCCTTCTGAACACATGTCGAACCAGTTCAACTCGGTCAGTTATTTTTTTTCGAGCTACCCCAACCTCTAAATACTTAATATAATCAGTGTCTTGAGGTAATTTTAATGCCTTTTTATCTGCAGCCCATGCACAAAACGATTTAAACGAATCTGAGAATATAGCTTTGTTGACCGAAGGTACGCTTACGTAATATTGCTCGCCAGTGATCGACTTTCTTAGTGCATCAAAACCAAGTCGCCACTCAAGTTCTGTTTTACGTACTTTTTCCAAACGAGAAGGCGCTGTGACAGTTTCTTGTAATGCGAGCTTTAAATCACGATGCGTTAGATTAAGCTCACTTTTATTTGCATCCTCACTCATTGCACGGTACTCATTAGCCGTGAATAAATGGTAGCAACAAGGTGAAAAGCTAATTTGCTGTACTTTCGCTAAACTTGCTTGGCGCATAAATGCTTGGTGTAAGCCACCGCATGCGTGAAGTGCTACAGCATGCATGTCTGTATTAAAAAATTGAGTGATATCGTCTTTTAATACATCTGCTTGGCTAAAGTGCATTGCTAAGCCTTGTTGCTGTGCACTTTTTTGTCCTTGCTCGCATAAGCTTTGTTGCAGTTCAATACTATGTACATTACTTGCGCCATTAAACGCAAGCATTCGACCTAAGTGTCCTTTACCCGCGCACCACTCTAAAACAGGTTGTTTGGTATTAGGTAGTGCAGATACAAAATCTTGTAACTGTGCAAACTTACGACCTTTAATGCCGTTACTTATCCAAAATGGATAATCAGCTCGAGAGTGGGCTGTGCTAGGTAACTCGCATAACTTTGCAAGTTCATCAAGTTGGTTTATGTGCTGGCTAAAAAATTGGTATAGCTGGTTTTGATCGTTATCAAGAACGCTTACCTGATCATCAGTTAGTTCGCTAAGTATGCCTTGTAGCTCTGGCCAAGGTATAGTGTCAAAATCAAATGCAGTGCACTGCCAATACTGACGATGATGCATTAAAAGTGAATCAAGTGCTAAAAATTGCTCAGCTAAAGTCATAACAGCTTAAAAAATAAAAAAGACAATTAATTATATCAGTTTCGTGAATTACCTAAGCAGTTAATTTTTACTAAAAATCAGCCGTAAATACAAAGGTATTGAAATAATACTTACCAAAATAGCTGCCATGAGCATCCACGATAACTGCATCTTTTCAGGCTCTTGATATTTATAAATAAAGTGAGATTTTACTTCGTCAAATTCGTTTTGCGGTATGCCATATAAGTCCGCAATTAAGCGCCACTTTGCTATCGACATATGTCCTAAACTGGTGGTGGGTGGGGTTATATAACTTTTTAGTACTTCAGCCTCAAAAGCGAGCTGATAAAAGCTTTTACCCGGTGCATAGTTTTGCTGGGTGACTGCAATGGCTTCATCCATGTTCATCATTGCATAACGCCACCCTTTTAGGCTCGCTTGGTAGAATTTTTCGACCGTTTGAGGATTTTTCTTAAGCATGTTTTCGCTGGTAAATAAAATGTCGCTATATACGTCCATACCATAACGCTGTGGGCAAACAAGTCGATGAGCTACGCCTTGTTGAGTCATATAATAAGGCTCTGTAGTAACATATACTTGCATAGCATCTAGCTTGTTTTCAATCCAAGCCTGGCCTGGATTTTCGCCATCGTAAACTTTGAGTTTATCAACATCAACGCCACTGCGTTTAAGCATAATAAGTAGTTCGGTGCCATCATTTTTGCTTACCGCAGTGATACGTTTATTAACAAAGTCACGTGGATGAAAAATATCAGACGTGTCTTTAACCATCCAGCAGTAAGGTGAAAATTGCAATAAGGCAGCCATAGCAACAAGAGGTTGGCCATTAATACGTTGCTGTAAAATACCAGAGTGCCCTACTCCAAATTGTGCTTCGCCACTGGCGACAGGAGCAAAGGTATCAGGTTTCATTGGATTAGCTTGTTTAATGGTTACATCAAGGCCCGCTTCATTATAAAAGCCTTTTTGCTTTGCCATATAGTAGCCAGCAAACTGAAACTGATGTGTCCATTTTAGCTGTAATGTGACTGATTCTTGCGCCGCGATATGGCTACAAAAAAAGCACAATCCAATGATTAATCCTTTAAATAGCAACTAGGTGTCCTCAAAAAGTATGACGATTACCTGTAACTATATGTAAAACGTGTAATAAAGCAAGCACCCTAGTTAGGTGCCTGCCTATAAAGTAGGATTATACTGAGGCGAGTTTTTCGGCTTTTTCTGCTTGGGGCTTTGATGTTAAGAATTGGCTAAAGCACGGATTTTGTGTTTCATCTTGTACACTGTAACCTAAACGATTTAAGTGCTCGTTAAACATCTCATACTGACTCGGCTCAATAGCAAAACCTGCCAGTACATTCCCCATCGAACCACCGTGATTACGATAATGAAATAAGGTAATGTTCCAATTACTACCTAAAGTATCTAAAAAGCGTGCAAGCGCACCTGGATACTCTGGAAATTCAAAGCGAAGTAAGCGCTCATGTAATTGCTCGGGTGCTTTTCCGCCAACCATGTAGCGCACATGTAATTTAGCGAGTTCGTTATCCGACAGATCGCAAAATTGGTAGTCATTATTTGTTAAGTCTTGCTTTAGCTCATTAAGCTCTTGCTCGCCTTGGCGCAGGGCAATACCTACAAATATTTGTGCTTCACCAGGTCCTGCATAACGGTAGTTAAACTCAGTAATAGCACGGCCACCTAAAGAAGCACAAAACTGTTTAAAGCTGCCTTTTTCTTCTTTAATAGTAACCGCTAATAACGCTTCGTTTTTTTCACCCAGCGCAGTGCGCTCTGCAACATAACGCAGGCGATCAAAGTTTAAATTAGCACCGGATAAAACAGCCGCTAAATGTAACCCTTTTAAACCCGACTGCTGGCTCCACTTTTTAAGCCCTGCCGTTGCAAGTGCACCTGAAGGCTCTGCTATTGCACGGGTAGATACAAAAATATCCTGCATGGCAGCACATATTTCGTCGCTGGTGACGGTTATAACTTCATCACAAAACTTTTGCGCTAAGCGAAATGTTTCAGTGCCAATAATTTTAACCGCTACGCCATCAGCAAAACTACCAACGCGTTCAAGCTCTACCGGTTTGCCTGCTTTAAGTGCCGCTTGTAAACATGCACTTTCGTCGGCTTCTACACCAATTACTTTTATATCTGGACGCAGCGATTTAATATAAACCGCCATCCCAGCAAGTAAACCGCCGCCGCCAACAGGAATAAACACCGCATCGAGCTCGTTTAATTGCTGCATAAGCTCACGTGCTACAGTACCTTGACCAACAATGACGTCTGGGTCATCAAATGGTGGAACAAATATACCGTTTCGTTGCTCTGTAAGCTCAAGCGCATGTGCTTTTGCGGCATCAAAATGATGTCCATGTAGCACAACTTCACCACCAAGCGCACGTACCGCACTGACTTTTATTTCAGGCGTTGTTACTGGCATTACAATTGTAGCTTGATGCCCTAAGTGAGAAGCACTTAGTGCAACCCCTTGAGCGTGATTACCCGCTGAAGCAGTGATAACCACTGAGCCTTTAGGTAATTTATTTAATTTGTTATACGCACCGCGTAATTTAAATGAATACACGGGCTGTTGGTCTTCACGCTTTAACCAAACATGGTTACCTAATTTAGCACCGAGCTCAGCCATTTCGCTGACCTCGGTAACTTTAGCCAAAGGCTCCATGTTTGCTTGAATAATAGCGCGAAAATAATCGAGCTCTTGAGAGACCATAATTAACTAAGCGCCTCCAATTTAGCTAAGTCACGCACTGCGCCTTTATCAGCACTTGTTGCAAGTAATGCATAAGCCTTTAAAGCAGACGATACATAGCGCTCACGATCAACTGGTTTGTACGCCAGTTTTCCGCGTGCTAATTGTTTTTGTTTACGTGCTTCAAGCTCTTCATCACTTAACGCTAACGTAATTTCACGGGTTGCGATATCAATAATGATTTTGTCGCCATTTTCAACATAAGCAATTGCACCACCACTTGCCGCCTCTGGTGATACATGACCAATTGATAAACCCGAAGTACCACCCGAAAAGCGACCATCAGTAATAAGTGCACACTTTTCAGCTAGGCCTTTTGATTTCAAGTAGCTAGTTGGGTATAGCATTTCTTGCATACCTGGGCCGCCTCTAGGGCCTTCGTAACGAATAACCACGATATCGCCGGCTTTTACTTCATCGTTTAAAATACCTTCTACAGAATCATCTTGTGATTCGTACACGACTGCAGTACCTTCAAAATGTAGCATTTCATCAACAACGCCAGCGCTTTTAACAATACAGCCATCAACTGCTAAATTCCCCGAAAGTACAGCTAAGCCACCATCTTGACGAAAAGCATGTTCGACACTTCGAATACACCCATTAACACGGTCATTATCGCCCTCGTCCCAACGACACTCTTGGCTCATTGCTTTGGTGGTACGAATGCCCGCAGGGCCAGCACGGTAAAATTTGCGCGCTGCTTCGTTAGTAGGATCTGTTGCATCCCATTTTTTAACGAGCTCAGCCATAGTTGACCCTGCAACATGATTAACTGACATATCAACTAAGCCTGCTTTGCCAAGTTCACGTACGATTGCCATCATGCCGCCTGCGCGGTGCACATCTTCAATGTGATATTCAGGTGTCGCTGGTGCAACTTTACATAAAAATGGTGTTTTACGAGAGAGCGCATCAATGTGCGACATATCAAAATCAACGCCCGCTTCTTGCGCTGCAGCAAGTAAATGCAATACCGTATTTGACGAGCCACCCATTGCAATATCAACAACCATTGCATTCATAAAGGCTGTTTTGTTAGCAATAGCACGTGGCAATACATCTTGATTATCTTTTTGATAATACTCACGACATAAATCAACAATACGAGCCCCCGCTTCAACATAAAGTTGTTTGCGGTCTTTATGAGTCGCAAGCGTCGTACCGTTACCTGGCAATGCTAAACCAATCGCTTCTAGCAGACAGTTCATTGAGTTTGCAGTAAACATGCCTGAACACGAGCCACATGTTGGACACGCAGAGCGCTCTACTTGCTCTGAATCTGCATCACTTACCGATTCATCAGCGCCTTTAACCATGGCATCTACTAAATCAAGTTTAATATCGATGTTAGCAAGCTTAGTTTTACCTGCTTCCATTGGGCCGCCTGATACAAATATTACCGGAATATTTAAGCGTAGTGCTGCAAGCATCATTCCTGGAGTAATTTTGTCGCAGTTTGAAATACAAATCATCGCATCAGCACAATGACCATTTACCATATACTCAACTGAGTCAGCAATTAAGTCGCGTGAAGGCAGCGAATAAAGCATGCCGCCGTGACCCATTGCAATACCATCATCAATCGCAATAGTATTAAATTCTTTAGGGACGCCACCGGCTTGTGTAATGGTTTCAGCCATAAGTTCACTTAACTGATTAAGGTGAACATGCCCTGGTACAAATTGTGTAAACGAGTTAACTACGGCAATAATCGGCTTACCAAAATCGGTGTCGGTCATACCTGTTGCGCGCCATAATGCACGAGCGCCTGCGCGTTTACGCCCTTCAGTTGTTGTTGCACTTCTTAATTTAGCCATAGTTACCTCAGTTTTTGCCGCAAAATAAGCGGGCATTCCTCATTCTAAAATTGGTGAGTAACCGAGTGATTCAGTTACTCGTAAATTGTTTTTCAGTTCGTAATTACACAGCCTGTTGTTGCTGTAAATTTTGTAAAGTGACTTCTTTGACATCCACCAGCTTATTTAACTGGCTGGTTAAAAGGTGAATTGGTTTATCACTATCTACCGTCATGTCTACATTATAAAAACCATCGTCCATATTGAGCTGAAAATGCGTAAGGTCAAAACCACGATGACGCACCACTCGTAAAAAGCGCTCTACCGCTATACTTTGGCTTTTTAATGCAATAGTTAGGCTATGTTTCATTTTGCTTTCTCCGTCATCATTTCGTCGTTAGCAGCCCCAGGTGGTACAAGTGGCCAAACATTTTCTTTATCATCAATACAGGCATGTACTATGTACGGACCTTTACTGTTAACTAATGCAGTTATCGCATCATCAACTTGGTTAGCGTGAGTAATTGTTTGCCCTGGGATACCAAATACAGCAGCTAATTGCACAAAGTCTGGGTTATCCGACAGGTTAGTTTCAGAATAACGCCCTTCAAAAAATAGTTCTTGCCATTGGCGAACCATCCCTAAACGCTGGTTATCTAAAATTAATATTTTTACAGGTAAATTGTTACGACGAATAGTGGCCAGCTCTTGAATATTCATCATTATAGAACCATCGCCCGATACAGTAATAACAAAGTCATCAGGGCGTGCTACTTGTGCACCAATAGCCGCAGGTAGACCAAAGCCCATTGTGCCTGCACCACCACTGCTTAAATGATTACTCGGATGAGTAAACTTCATGTGTTGTGCTACCCACATTTGGTGCTGACCCACATCGCAGCACACAACCCCTGTTTTTGGCATGCGTTGGCTTAGTTGGTTTAATAAGTACGGTGCAAAAACCTTCTCACCTGGGTAGTCGTAACGCCACGCATGCTTAATATTCATTTCTTTATTTGTGTCACACCAAGCTTTAGGTGTTACAAAGCACTCAAGTGCGGGTAACGACGTTTTTAAATCGGCAATTAATGAAGCCTTAGCAGGTTTTCGCTTACCAACTTCAGCAGCATCTATATCTAAATGGATTACTTTAGCTTTAGCTGCAAATTTAGCTAAGTTGCCTGTTACGCGGTCATCAAAGCGTGCCCCTATACATACAAGTACATCACATTCTTGCACTGCGATATTAGCAGCTTGACCACCATGCATACCCAACATACCTAAGTAATGTTCGTAATCTGGTAATACACTGCCCAGCGCTTTAAGTGTTGATACAGCTGGCATCTGAGTTTTATTTAAAAATTGCATTAGCTCGTCTTGCGCATCAGCGGCTTGTACACCACCACCTACATACGCTACAGGCTGTTTAGCCTCACTCAACAATTGATTAGCAATAGCAACTTGCTTTAAATCTAACTCTGGTAAGTATTCATCAGCTGCTAGCCACGGTTTAAAAGGGACTTGAGCCATTTGAATATCTTTTGGGATATCGACAAGTACAGGACCTGAGCGGCCGCTTTGCGCTAAATGAATTGCTTCTTGTAATATCTCTGCTAAGTCTTCAGCTCGTTCTACCATGTAGCTGTGCTTAGTACACGAAAGCGACATACCTAGTACATCTATTTCTTGAAACGCATCTGAACCAATCGCTGCAGTAGGCACTTGGCCGGTGATCGCCAATAATGGTACTGAGTCCATCATCGCATCAGCAAGAGCGGTTATTAAATTAGTTGCACCTGGGCCCGATGTTGCAAAACATACGCCTAATTTACGTGTGCTGCGAGCATAACCAACAGCTGCAAACCCTGCACCTTGCTCATGGCGAGTTAGGTAGTGTTTGACTGGCGCGCCATACAGCGCATCGTAAATTGGCATAATAGCTCCGCCTGGGTAGCCAAATACTTCATTTACGCCGTGTTTGGCCAATAAGTCGATTGTTAGTTCTGCGCCTGTCATTAATAAACCCTCATTCCTCAGTGACAACCCAATTACAAATTTTACCCTTAAAACTAAAAAGCCCTCCGAACGGTTAAGTGCGGAGGGCTTTTTTAATGCTTAAGTTTTTAAAGCACTACGAAGCCCTCGCGGGAATAATCACCACGATAATAATCAGGACTAGGTTAAGTGCGTTTGTAAGCATGTAATTAATACCAAATTTTGTTCAATTATCGCGAAGGTTATTCCTTCGCTCTCTTTTTATATTAGTACCGCGCTAGGCCCTTTAAGTCAACACCAAAGTTAATCTAACAAAAAGACTAAAAGGCAATTTATCAGGTTTTAAAATTCATTATACAAGCTGGTAGTGGTTTTTTTATGCTCTAATTTTAATCTCAGAAATTCACTATTCTTATATCCCTTATTTAAGGTTTGATTAATTTTTGAGAATATTTTTATAAATAAAATTATTTATCACCTTCAGGTAATGCGTAGGTTCTCTTAAGCGACTCTTAAGTGTTGTTGCATAGCATGGCGTTGTTATTTTAAACGAGCCTAAATATGAACATAACTAGCCAAACACCAGCACAAAAAAAGCCAAATCGTAGTAAGCGGTTTTACATTCACTGTAGTGCAAATGCCTTTGTAGTGATGATTGCCTGTTATTACTGTTTAGTTATAAACATTCCTTTTATTCAAGGTTCGTTTAGCGCCATCACCTCCCTTGCATCTTTTTCATGGCTATTTTTACTTTCAGTGCCACTGCTGTTGTTATGCCTTTTAATTATTTTCTTTTCAATAGTGTCGGTTAGGTGGTTACTAAAACCAATTAACTACCTTTTACTGATAATTTCGAGTGCCGTACTTTACGGCTCATTAAATTACGGCGTCGTGTTTGACTATTCAATGATTCAAAACACGTTCGAAACAGATTCAAGCGAAGCACTGAGCTATTTAAATCCGCAGCTCATAGGCTTTCTACTACTGTTTTGTGCGCTACCTGTTTTTATATTAAGCAAAGTAAAAATACACTTTACCCGCCCTCACCAAGAAGCGATTAGTCGTATAAAACTTATTGTAGCGTGCTGCTCACTAATTGCTTTAGTGGTCGTAAACTTTTACGCCGATTACGCAGCCACTGGCCGCAATAACCGCATTTTGAAAAAAGAACTCATCCCATTTCAGTATCTCTCTAGCGGTTATAAATATATGCGCGATCAGCTGCTGTATACCAATATGGAATTTAAAAACATAGATGCAGCACCTACCCTAATTGCGGCTAATACCACCAGCGTAACAGTTATAGTTGTTGGCGAAACCGCACGAGCAGAAAACTTTTCTTATCAAGGTTATAAGCGCAACACCAACCCTTATACACAAAAGTATAATGTGACGTATTTTAATAATGTTGCGTCTTGTGGCACCGCTACTGCTGTGTCTGTGCCGTGTATGTTTTCACTGCAAACACAAGATAACTTTGATCGTTTAGCAGCCGACAACCAACAAAACCTGGTTGACTTAGCACAACAAGCTGGCAGCGACGTACTGTGGGTTGATAACAACAGCGGCTGTAAAAACGTATGCACCCGTGTTGTTAACATTGATATCCCAACCACCCCATCAGCGCTTTGCGATGGAAAATATTGTTTTGATGAAGCACTGCTTGCTCCACTTAAGCGCAAACTCGCTAATTTAAACCAAGCTAATACCGTTATCGTCCTACACATGATGGGCTCACACGGACCAACCTACTTTAAACGCTACCCAGAAAAATTTAAGCAATTTACGCCCACGTGCGACAGAAGCGACATTCAAAACTGCTCACTCGATGAATTAGTTAATACCTACGACAACACAATTGCGTACAGCGACTTTGTTAACGCCCAGGTAATTGAGCAATTAAAAGCGCTGCCAAACAACATAGATAAGCAGTTTTTATATGTCTCTGATCATGGTGAATCACTTGGCGAAGCCGGTGCTTATTTACATGGTTTTCCGTATAGCTTTGCACCTAGCACACAAACGCACGTTCCTCTTTATATGTGGGCTGATGAGCATAATCAGCGCATTACTAATACCTGTTTAGCTAATTTAGACACCCGCGCTGCACGCTCACACAACAATATTTTTCACACCCTTTTAAATTTAATTGGCATTAAAAGCAAAACGTATCAGGCATCACTTGATTTACTTGCTAACTGCCAAACAACACCAAGCGAAATAAAACTATGAGTAATAAAACCGTTATAAAACGCCAAGGCTTAATGCGCCTTATTTTTACCTTAAGCCATTCTTTTAACGGCTTAAAATGGATGAGTCGATTTGAAGCGGCGTTTCAACAAGAGCTAGCACTGTTTTCATTACTCGGTGTGTTTGTGTGGCTACAAGAAATTGCACTAAGGGATAAATTACTGCTTATAGCTAGCCTGCTTTTTGTATTGTTTGCTGAGCTGGTAAATACGGCAGTTGAGGTTGTAGTTGATAGAATTGGCAGTGAATACCATGAGCTTTCGGGGCTAGCTAAAGATATAGCCTCTGCAAGCGTGTTTATAGCTATGCTAATTGCCGCACTTATTTGGTGGGCTGTGTTATGGGCATAAAGCTAACTTTTATACCTAAAATACAAAATGCACTTGGCCCTGTATGGATTTTTGTTGTATTTGCTGTTTTGGCACTTAGCTTTTTAACACTTGCTCGCTTTGGATTAAGTGTATGGCAAGGGGAGCGTGTATTTGGATTGCATGCGTGGTTATCTATATTTATAGGTGGTTTAAGAGTTGATATAGCCACTCTAAGCTACATTATTATGCCCGCATTACTACTTACTTTACTGATGCAAAGCGTAGGGTGGCAAAATAAAGTACGCGGCCTCATTAAAATTTATTTAGTGACGATGTCTGCTTTACTTGTTTTTTTTGAAGTGATTACGCCTACGTTTATAAACGAGTACGATTTACGCCCAAACCGCTTATTTATAGAATATTTAATTTATCCTAAAGAAGTCACAAAAATGATTTTTTCAGGCTATAAGGTAGAAGTATTTATTGCTGTTATAGCACTTATTTTAAGCTGTAAATTTGCAAGTAAAATATTTAGCAATCAATGGCAAAGCAAGTCATCACTAACAGGCTTAAATCAATCAATTTTAGCGCTTGTTTTAGTATGCTTAACTATTTTTGGCGCCCGCAACTCATTAGGACACAGACCACTTAACCCCGCCATGGTCTCGTTTTCTACCGATCATTTACTTAACGACTTAACCCTTAACTCACTTTATAGCGTCGCGTTTGCAGTTAAGCAACTTTCTAATGAGCAATCGAGCCAAGACTATTACGGTAAAATGCCCACCGATGAATTACTTAGTATTGTGCGTAGTAACATGCAAAATACGCAAGGCACATTTAGTGATGTAACCGCCCCTACAAAAACGTTTCATGGCGCAAGTAATACAGGTAAACCCAAAAATTTAGTCATTATTTTACAAGAAAGTTTAGGTGCTCGTTATGTAGGCACACTTGGCGGTTTACCGCTTACACCTAATATAGACGCCCTTTATAAACAAGGCTGGGGGTTTGATAATTTATACGCCACGGGTACACGTTCAGTACGTGGAATTGAGGCGGTAATTACAGGATTTACACCAACGCCTTCGCGTGCAGTTGTTAAACTTGATAAATCACAACGTGACTTTTTTACCATTGCTGATTTTTTAGCGAAGCAAAATTACAACACGCAGTTCATTTATGGTGGCGAAAGCCATTTTGATAACATGCGCAGCTTCTTTTTAGGCAACGGTTTTAAAAGTATCGTAGATACAAATAACTTTAAAAAAATAGACTTTAATGGCTCGTGGGGCGCATCAGACGAAGACTTGTACGACCAAGCCGACATAGAACTTACTAAGCTTAAAAATCAAAACAAACCCTTTTTTAGCCTTATATTCTCAAGCTCTAATCATAGCCCGTATGACTTTCCTGACGATAAAATAACGCTGTACGATAAACAAAAACAAACCCGTAATAATGCTGCCAAGTATGCCGATTACGCACTAGGCACCTTTATCGAAAAAGCTAAAAAATCGAGCTACTGGGATGATACTGTATTTATAGTTATTGCCGATCACGACTCGCGCGTATCGGGTTCGAATTTAGTACCGGTGGATCACTTTAAAATTCCGGCCGTTATTTTTGGAAAAGGTATTACCCATAAACGAGATAGCCAACTAGCCAGTCAGCTCGATATTCCTGTTACTCTACTGTCTTTAATTGGCGCAAGTGGTAAGCACCCAATGATAGGTCATGATTTATCAAAGCCAATTAGCGACAACAAACAACGCGCAATGATGCAATACGACAAAAACTTTGCCTACATGCACGATAATAAAGTGGTGGTGTTACAACCACAAAAACCAGCAACAACCTATACGTATAGCAATAACCAGCTTGTACCATGTGAAAATGATGAGCAACTAGTTAGAAAAGCCCTAGCCCACGCGAACTTGGGTAATTTAGCCTACACAAATGGTTGGTATCATTAACCAAGTGACTTGATAATAAAGCCTTGTTAAAGTAACAAGGCTATTTTTATAAACCGAGTAAACATGAAAATCCTCGTTATTGAAGACTCTGAAGCACTAAGACGCAGCTTGCAAGTTGGCCTTAGCAACCTTGGTTTTACCGTAGATGAAACTGGTGATGGCTCAGAAGGGCTGAGTATGGCACTGAGTGGAAACTACGACCTCCTCGTACTTGATTTAATGCTACCGAGCGTTGATGGCATGAGTATTTTACAAGCACTGCGCAGCAGTAATAGCCAAAGCCGTGTGCTAATTTTATCGGCACGAAGTGAGCCTCAAGATAAAATTAACGGCCTTATGAAAGGCGCTGACGATTATTTAACTAAGCCATTTTCGTTTGAAGAACTCCATGCTCGTGTCCTTGCATTACTTCGTCGTGGTTCACTGCAAAACCAACAAAATAGCCTAACCGTAGGAGATTGCGTATTAGATCTCTCCCTTAAAACTCTTCATTACAAGCAACATGCCATTGAGCTCACGCGTAATGAATACAAAATAATTGAATGCTTATTTAACGCCCCAGAGCGAGTATTGGGGCTTGAACTTATAAGTGAAGCGGTGGTAGGTCAGTTTGATATGCTCTCTAAAAATGCGCTTGAAGCACACATCTCAACCATACGTAAAAAAGTAAGACAGTTTGATGGCGAGCTCCCGATAAAAAATAAACGTGGATTTGGTTATGTCGCAACAACAAAATAAAAATCACTCAATAAAACGTAAACTCGTTAATAATATTAGCGCCGTTATCTCGGTTATTTTGTTCACCATATTTTTAACCGTTGATTTAAGTGTTGATACTTGGGTGGAAGATCAGTTCAATCAGTCTTTAACTAACAAAGCTAACTACTTAAAAACCTTAGTTGAAGATGACAACAACGTGGTTGAATTTGATTTTGCTGGTGAGTTTATGTCGGAGTATGAAGCAGCCGATGCCACGGAGTTTTACCAATTATGGCATGGCCGTGATGTGTTTGAGCGCTCGGACTCATTAGCGCTTTATGAAAATGCTAACCTGCCTTTTTTAGAAATGCCGATTAACGAATCTAAAATTATAGATTACGAGCTTCCTAACGGACGTGATGGTCGCGCACTTATAAGTCACTTTGTAGCCCAAAAAGATGATAGAAACCCCACTCACTCTGCTGTTTTTAATACCATGACACTTGCAATCGCAGCGCCGACAGCCGAACTTAATAAAGTACTGATTATTATTGATGTGGTCTTTATTTTAACCTGTGTACTTGGTGTGTTTGGTGTGCGCTATTTAGTGACACGTATTGTAAATAAAGGCCTGCACCCACTACACAATTTAAACGACCAAATTAAGTTACTCGATATTACCGGTGTTGCGCAAACAATAGAAAGCGACTTTAAAGTAGAAGAAATAGAACCTATACGTAATGAACTAAATAAGTTTATTACCGTTAATCAGCAACTCTATAGTAATGAAAAACGCCTAACAAGCGACATTGCACACGAGCTTAAAACCCCAATAGCTGAACTAATAAGCCTCTCAGAGGTGGCTATTCGCTACCCTGACGATAAACGCATTAGCGACACCTATACCAGTGATGTGCTTAATATTTCACAGCGTATGAAAACAATTGTTAGCAACCTCTTATTATTGCAGCGCTCAAGTAGTAGTGCTATGCAATTGAATGCACAAAATATCATGCTAAATAACTTAGTAAATCAAATTATTGATGAGCTGACCTTTAAGCATCCAAGTATCAAAACGCGTTTAAATAACGAAATAAGTGACGAGATTACACTTAATGTTGACGAATTTAGTTTAAATACCATTTTGTGTAACTTAATCGATAACGCACTATTTTATGAACTTCCTGAGGCGCCAATTAAATTAACTGCCGTAAATAACAGCACAAACATGAGCATCTCTGTTAGTAACAAAGTAAATAAACCACTAAGTGGTGAACAGCTAATTGCTATTTTTGACCCGCTCTATCAGCTAGATTCATCTAGAACTAATAATCAGCGCCATGGTTTAGGATTATCAATTGTACAGAGCTTATGTAACTTAAATGGCTTTACTATTACGGCCAGTAATACCGAAAACAATACGTTAACGTTTATATTAACGTTACCTCTGAAGTAAATTTAGGTTAGTATTTACACTACTAATTTTGAGATTTTAAGGACAAACCATGAATGCTCTTACCCGTGTTAGCCACTTTTTTATTGTGGCATTACTTATAACATTTAGCTTTAACAGCTATGCAGCACCTGCCTTATATAAAATAGAAAAAAATGGCGTCAGCTCATACCTATTTGGCACTGTACACGTTGGTGATGCCAGCATGAAAGGCTTACCTAAAAATGTAACCGATGCAATTAGTGCAAGCAAAGAAGTCATTGTTGAAGTTGATATAAGCAAACTTACTCCACTTGAAATGCAGCAGCGCTCAATGCCATTTATGATGCTAAGTGACGGTAAAACATTACAAACTGAGCTTTCAAAGCAAAATTATACCAAGCTAAAAGATTACTTTGCTAAAAAGTCGATTGATATTGCTATGTTTAATGGCTTAAAGCCTTGGGCTGTTATGGTGACTATGATGCAAATTGAATTTCAAAATGCAGGATATTCAGATAAAACCGGCATAGACAAGCAAGTGCTTAGTTATGCTAAAGAGCATAATATTAAAATTGGCGAGCTTGAAACCCTAGAGCAACAACTACAAATGTTTGATGGTATGGCGCTATTAAGCAATGAAATGATTGAAGAAACCTTTGAGCAACTAGCCGATATTAATACTTACTTTATCAAGTTAGTTAATGCATGGAAAAGCGGTGACATGGACACACTAACCGATTACTACAACATGAGTTTTGATGACAGTAATTACGGTGAAATTAGCGAGCAAGTAATGCTAACTAACCGCAATAATAATTGGGTTAAACAACTCACACCGCGTTTAGCAAACGAGCAGCTATTTATTGCTGTAGGCGCTCTGCATTTACCTGAAAAACACGGGTTACTTAAACAACTTCGAGATAAAGGCTTTAGCGTTACTCGTCTTTAAAATAAAAATGACCCCAATAGAGCTTACGTAAACAAACTCGCTAAGTAAGCTCATAATGTTTAGGTAAATTATGAAACGTTTTCAATTTGAGATTTTATTTTTTCTCACGATGCTTTTTATCAATGGAGTATATTACTACCAAGAGGGGTATTTTAAACCAAGTGGTGGGTTAATCCTTGCCTCTATTTTTATTGCGATTGAAATTGTTATTTACTTAATAGAAAGCATTAATAAAAAATATAAAAAACGAACTAACAACTAAAGTCTTCCATTTTTAAGTAATTCTCTATTCCTTTAATTTTGTCTGCCGCATGATGATTTACATAAATCACAGTACTTGTATTGGCAGCACAAATTTTCTCTATTAGTAGCAGTACACGTTGCCTGTTTGCTTCATCCAAGCCTAAGCAAGGCTC
The DNA here is from genome assembly GCF_014164135.1 of Pseudoalteromonas sp. SG45-1. Lineage (NCBI taxonomy): Bacteria > Pseudomonadati > Pseudomonadota > Gammaproteobacteria > Alteromonadales > Pseudoalteromonadaceae > Pseudoalteromonas > Pseudoalteromonas sp. SG45-1. The sequence goes on along the minus strand of NZ_JACJEP010000017.1, from coordinate 7,402 downwards.
ATCTAAAATAAGTAACGTTGGATGTTTTACCATAGCTCGCACAATTAAAAGCATACGTTGATCGCCGTACGATAGCTGGGTGAATGAGGTATTTTGTTTATCACTTAAACCAATAAATGCCAGCCACTGCTTAGCAATATTAATTTGTGCGTCGCTCGGTTTTTGATATAAACCTATGCTGTCGTATAATCCTGAAATAACAGTATTTAAAGCCGATATACTTACGCGGTAATCCATATGTAGCGCGTTAGATATAAAACCAATATGCTGTTTTATATCCCAAATACTCTCCCCTGTCCCACGTTTAAAACCGAACACTTCAATGTCATTGTTATAACACTGTGGGTTATCACCTGTTATTAAATTTAATAGGCATGTTTTGCCTGAACCGTTCGCTCCACTAAGCTGCCAATGCTGATGCTTTTTTATAGTCCAATTGAGATTTTTGAATATGCTTACATCACTGTAACTAACTTTAGCATTACTCAATTTAACTAAGGTATTACCGGTGAATGCCTTTTGCTCTTGTTCAGTATCCGGAGATGGCACATCCAATGAGGTATGTTCTAAATGAAGTAGTTTTAGTAAATCACTCAATTGTTCACTGTCTGGCTTTGCCAAAGTATGTAACAAGCAACCTTGGTTTACATAGCCATAGTGAGTAATGAATGAAGGGATTTCGTCTAGGCGGTTTAGTACAAAAACAAAAGTAATAATTTGGCTAAGTTCTATGAGTATTTTATTAAGCTGCTGGCAAGATTGTACGTCGAGTCCATGAAATGGCTCATCAAGCACGACTAACTCACTATGGGAGCTGAGTGCTTTTATAAGTAGGAGTTTACGAGTTTCACCCGTTGAAAGGTCTCTAAAATGCCTATTTAGTAATGAGCTAAATTTAAATAACTCTATTAGCTGCGCTAATAACTCATCATTATTACTATGCCCTGTAAAAACAAGGTCTTTAACGAGGGTGTGCTTATCATGCTCTAATTCTTGAGCTAGTAACTGTTTATGCGAATCTGAAGACACGAGCATAAGCTTATTAATACTACTTATACGCTTACCACTTTCGCACTTAGCCTCACCGATTAACGCAGCTGTCAGTGCAGATTTACCAGCTCCATTAGCACCTAAAAGTAACCAATGTTCTCCTAGGTTTACTTGCCAATCTAGGTTGCATATATCGTAACGGCTTTTACCTTGCCCTTGTAAGTAACCATTAAATTGCTCAAGCGTAATTGACTGCACTAACTTTTCCTAATAAACCTTAAAACAGCAAGTTAACGTATATTAAAAGTGCTTAGCAAGCTTGTTATCCGCAAAATTAATTTATTTCACTAACAACGCTAATACTATTTAATGCGTCTTTAATTGCTTGCTGGCTTATTGGCTTATGAATATGGAGGTTAGCTCCGTATTCATAAACTCGCTCTATATCATTTTGTGAGGTATTTGCTGTTATAACAATAATTGGCATTACTTTATTAAGATCGGAACGTATTTTTTTAATAGCCTCAAACCCATCCATTACAGGCATATTTAGGTCCATAAAAACAATATCGTACTGATTTTCACTCACCATATCACACGCGACTTTACCATTTTCTGCGCAATCATAGCTTAAACCTAATAAACTAAGTATGCGGGTTAATAACATAGTGTTTAATGGGTTATCTTCAACGACTAAACACGTTAGCTTGTCGTTTACTTTAAGAGGTGTTGGGAGGGCTTTACTTATAGTCACTGGTAAATACAAAGACACCAAAGCACCATGAGTTTTATTATTTGTAAAAGTAATTTCACCATGCAGTGCTTTTACAACGTATTGAACCCGGGTTAGGCCAGTTCTTAACCCTTGAAAGTGATTGGTTTGTTTAAATGAGTCAAATTCAAGACTGGTAATCTTCTTCGAAAAGCCACTGCCAGTGTCACTCACCGTTAAATGAAATTCATCATTTAAAAGCTTAGCTGAAACAGTAATTTCACCTTTTTGTGTAAACTTAATAGCGTTACTAATTAACTCTGTAAGTGTGTGCTGCAAACGTTGATGATCCAGTTTACATACACAATTTAACGATTCATCTAAACGACTAACTAGTTTTAGGCCTTTTTGCTTACACGCATGCTTGTAAGCTATTACTACTTTATTACACGACTCTAAAAGGTTTTCATCATTTAAATGCGGTACCCATTTACCTGCACTTAAAGCCTGCAAGTCTTGTAATTCATCTAATATGGCTATTAACCTAAGCGCGCAATAGTTAGCTTGGGTTTTAACGCTTTGCTGTTTATCAGAAACCTCTAGCTCCTCAATAGACGTAATAAGTCCCTGCAAAGGTGTTCTAAATTCGTGACTAGCTCTGGCAATAAAATGCTCTTTATTTTGACTTGTTTGATAAACAAAATCTTTTTGTTTTTGTAGCTCTAAAAGCGTGTCTGAAACCTCTTTTTCCATTGGTATAAAAACAAATCTTAACTCAATAAGTAATAATGTCATTGCCAATAACCAGCATAGTATCTCTAGGTTGGCGACCCAATTTACTTTTTTAACAGCTTGAGATTCAAATAAGCTCACTGCCTTATCAAGCTTTGTTAATAACGTTTCAACATGCTCTATTGAAAATAGAGACTGGTTTACCTCACCTTTTTGATACAAAAGCCTTTCAGTTTGTTCTACATATTCTAATACGGTCTTATCCAAGCCAGTAGTTGCACCAAAATATAAATCCACTAATGCTGAATCTAAATAAATGTATTCACCATCAGAATTTTTTTTTAATAATGTTTGGTGGGATTTTTTAAATGTATTGAGAGATTTCTCAAGCGATTCAGTATGAAGTGGTGAGTAATTACTAATGTTGAGTATGGCATTGCTATGCCACGCTATTTTTTGCGACAGCATTCTTTGCTTACCAGCAATATTAATAACTTTTGCATCGTACTTTTGAACGGAGAAGCTATATTGTAACAATAGAGCAGAACCACTTATTAATAGCGCTATTGCAATTAGTGCCCATCGGTAACGTGTTCTCACGCTTTTAATAATATTGAACATGTATAAACCAGTTTTTTTATATAAGTGTAGACTAATTTTTTAAAACGAAGAATCAGTCAAAATAATTAAGCGAATTATTAATACCCAATAAAAAAGCCCAGCATCAAGCTGGGCCATAGTAGTAAAATTATATTAGCGATTCTCTAATCGATTATAATCGAACATTCCATGTTCTATCCCACGATACTTTTTAGCTGTATCGTGCAATATATCGCTGTATTGCCAAAACTGTGGATGAGTACGTCGAATACCAAACTTAGATTTCAAAGCACCATAATCGGCTTCTATTTGCATCATAGGCAATTGCTCGGCAAAAGCATTTACTTGCTGCTCGTTATTTAAATACCAAATAGCTGCTGGGTAATCACCGATAAAGCCAGGAACAATAGTCGCGGTATCTTCATCATAAGCACGTTGGCCATCTTCGTTTAATAAACTAGATATATTGTAGTGCGCATTATGATGAATAATAGTGTAGCCCTTATGACTATTATCTTTTTGCTTTACAAGTACAAAAGAAAGCTGGGGTAACAAGTTTACCGCTTTTGCTGGCATATTACTTACTACATTTAACGGCTTTGGTACTTCAGTGTAGTTGTATCTTTCACTTAAAACTGGCGCTAAGGCTTCTTTCATCAAAGTATATAGCTCATGCTGTGGATCATCAGTTTTATAGTTAATACCACTTGGCTGACTAAATTCTCGGTTATTTTTAAAGAACTTAGATAAGTCAGGTGGTGAATTACGATACCACTGCTTTTTAATTTGATTACGTTTAGCCTCAGGTAACAATGCTAAAAAGTTTTGCTCTCCCTCTAAACGTAAAAAATCCATATATAGGCGTGTCACTAATTGATGGCCTATATTTCCGTACACATCAAAGCCTGCTACAAGCAAATAGTGAATACGCTCAAACAAAGCATAATCTAATATCCAGGTGGTTTTAGGCTCTTGACCAATAAAACCTTTAACTACAGTTGCACTATCAAAATGGCGGAAAATAGTTAGTGCCGCATTTTTATTATGCCCATCACCTTTCCAAAGTAAGTCTGTTGTAAGGTGCTCACCACCTTTGAACATTTTGTTAGCCAGCTCAACTTTCGCCTGTAAATACTTTTTCTCGCGAACTGAATATTTAACCCAGCTAGAAATGGGTAAGGCATTACTTTCCTCAGCGGCAGGAAGTTCTAATGCCTCTTCATGTTGCATTAGCATTTCCCCTACAGCCGGAGTCGCTACTTTATTAGGATCAGCAAAAGCCACCCAAAAATGATCGTTTATAACATTTAAAGCAATCTGACCACGACAAACAGGCCCTTTTATAAAGCCCATAATAATTAACTCTGCCTCATCAAGCATAAATTGATACTTAGAATTAATTGGAATAACTTCGAAAGTTTTAAAAGGGTTAGATGCTGCCTTAGCCTCATAACTAGGCATTTTCGTAACAGTATAATCTGGCGCAATAAACTGCTCATATAAACGCAGTAATTTAGCTTCATTAAGCTCAAGAGGTAAATGTGTTTTAGAAAGTATGGTTGTACGCTCTTGCATAAAACGATAATAAACACGGCTAACTTTAGGGTCATCGTATGGGCGGCGCGTGTTTATTAACTTTATTTCCTCACCAGGAGGCGTACTTGAGCGAACTAGTTTGAAAAAGCTTTGTGGGTTTTCTGAAGTAAAATAAATATGTGCTAAAAACCAATGCTCATAAATATACCGTGCTGATAACTGATACTTTAAGCTATCTTGATTTAAAAATGCTTCCCAGCCCGCTATTTTATTCTGATCATATTTACTTGGTGGCTGAATATGTGACATTTTACCACCACCTTTAAGCCAGTTCTGTAAGTGATTAAACTCTTCACGCGAAACACCAGGTAAACCATAAGGCATGCCGCCATGAGGTTGTTCACTTGCCAATCGATCAAACTCACCCATTGTTGCGCAGGTTTGCGAACGCGCTAACGAAAAGTCAAACTCATCATCTAGCACTTCATTTACTGGCAATTCATGGCTTTGCTTTAGCACCAGGCTATTAAATAACACACTGCCCGCTAAGTTAGCTTCTTCACTTTGCACGCGCTCATTTAGCACTGGCGTAAAGTTTTTCTCTCGCCATTGCTGAGTATTAGTTGCATCAAATAATAAACGGCTTGGGGTTGTTGCCAATAAACGAGTTCCATCGTAAACGAGCTCTTTACTCAAACCTCGGTCAATACCTTCAGGGGATGAGAGCTTCAGTTGACATGGTGCATCGTAACAACCATGACAAACTACGCAGCGGGTATCGAGTACAGGTTTTACATTTTGTAAAAAATCAGCACCAGCACCTGTTGTATGAGGCACCATTCTCTCTTGTGTTTGTTCAGGTCCAAAAAGATCATCGTAGTGAGCATTTCCCAAATATGCACAACCACTTAAAATAATGAGTACTATCGTACTTATTAGTATTTTTCTCATTCGTCGTCCTCATCACCTAAATCAAAGGTGGGCATCATATCCATTTGAGGAGAAACGAATGTATTCTGACCTTCAGTATTCAAAACAATACTTAAAAGAGGGCCATGCGTTAATGTTATCTGCGCATCGTGCTCTTGATCTAATATAGCTAAGTACAGAGGATTAGTTATAAGCAACTCATAACCGCTAACAGTAATAGCGACACTGCTATCTTCACTTGGGTTCTGGCAAATTTGAGCAAGTAACTCATCATCAAGTCCAATTGATATTTCAAAATCAGGCTGCTCTAAGTCTCTATTACTTAATGATTCATCTAATAGAAATAAAGGGAGGGTTAAATTACTATCTTGTTCAAATTCCATTGCGTTCTCTGCACTTTGTGACGATTTAATTGACGAGTATTATATCAAACTAGCGAGCAAATTAACGCTAAAGCTAATTTAACTGTGTTTAAACGTCATCCATAACAGATTCGATCACCGAAAATACAGCACCTTGAGGGTCGCATATAACACTAAAACGACCAACATCGGGGATATCTGTTGCAGGAACACATACTTGTCCACCTAAGCTAGCGGCTTTACTAACAATTACATCGCAACTCTCTACTGCAAAATAAATCATCCAATGAGCAGGGGTATCATCAGGCCATTCACTTGTCATTTCAAGCATACCGGCAATTGGTTGTCCATCGACTAAAAATAAAATGTAGTCCATCCCTTCCATAGGCTTTATTTCGCTTTCCCAGCCTAGTAAAGCACAGTAAAAGTCTCGACTTACTTTACTATCTCTTGTTGCTAACTCATGCCAATAAGGCGTATTTAATTCACCTAAGTGCTTACAACCTTTATGCTCATTCCCCTGCCATAGTGCAACAGTTGCGCCTACTGGATCTCTTAGCATCAACATTCGTCCTGCATTCATAACATCATGAGGACCGGCAATAACCTCAGCACCTAGTTCTTTTGCTTTTAGCGCACAATCATCAATATTATCGACGGCAATGTAAGCCAACCAATGACTTGGGATACCTGCACTAATTTGCTCTTTAGGCATTTCGTACATTGCAGCGATATCATCACCTTGCTTTTGTAGCATGGTGTAGTATATGTTCTCTCCAATAGGTTGATCGTCATGCCCCCAATCAAATAATGATGTATAAAACGCCTTACCATCTTTCCAATTGTGCGTACAAAGCTCTGACCAACAAAAAACACCATGCGGGTGGTTTTCAACTTTACTCATGATTAAGCCCTTATTATTCTAATTTTACCTAAACGAACTCTGTCACATTTTATAAACTACATAATTGAACAGATCATAAATTGAGATTAGAGCAATAACTAAGCGGAGTCGATAAAAGAAGGACAAAAATTCGTTATCCAGTTGTTTCATATTTGAGGTTTTTAACGCAGTTAGGGTCAGATTTAATCCCTCAAATTGATTAAATATTATTGCTGATTGATACAAATTATTCGCCAAGAAGCGCTTCGCTTAGAGGAATACCTAAATCACTTTTCTGCAGACGTAAAAAAGCCCGACTATTTTTAGTCGGGCTCTCTACAATTTGAAGTCTGGTACTGTCGTAGTGCCCACAGCGGTGGAGAGTCACATAACAAATGTACAATATCGTTGGCCGGGGCTCGCCTTCGAGCTGTTTTGTTTGACTACCGAGTTCGGTATGCAAGTTCTATATAGCCTATAGGTTTTTTCTAAACCTCAGAAAGCAAAAAACCCGTCACATTGCTGTAACGGGTCTCTACAATTTGAAGCCTGGTAATGTCGTAGTGCCCACAGCGGTGGAGAGTCACATAGCAAATGCTACTTTATTGGCCGACTGAAATACTGAGAAGTTTTGTTGTGATTTTAACGTCGGGAGTC
>NZ_JACJEP010000016.1:0-98184 GCF_014164135.1 Pseudoalteromonas sp. SG45-1 | reverse complement strand
CGCCGATGATAGTGTAGCATTTGCTATGTGAAAGTAGGACATTACCAGGCTTCAAATTGTAGAGAGCCCGACTAGAAATAGTCGGGCTTTTTTACGTCTGCAGAAAAGTAAAATGTGCGCAATTAACACACACTCACAGCAACCCCCATCACGTAGGCCGGGCGAGCACAGTGACTCCCGACGTTAAAATCACAGCAAAATCCCTCAATATCTCAGTGGGCCAATCCAGTAGAATTTGCTATGTGACTCTCCACCGCTGTGGGCACTACGACTTTCTACCGCTGTGGGCACTACGACATCCTACTGCGTAGCGCACCGACCTCACATTGTAGAGAGCCCGACTAGAAATAGTCGGGCTTTTTTACATCTGCAGAAAAGTGAAATGTGCGCAGTTAACACACACTCATACCAACATCCATCACGTGGGTCGTTCGAGCGTAGCGACTCCCGACGTTAAAATCACATCTCGGAGTGTGCAATTAATATTTATAAAAGTAGGATTGTTAATGAGTGCAGAGATATTTAGTCGTTAATCATTACTTAAAATTTTATCTAGTTGTCCTGTTCTCATTTTTATTTAGATACTTCTAATAAAGTACTTAAGAAAACTGTACTATTACAGGTGTTTTAAAATAACTATAACGAGAAACAAATGAAATTATTAACTGCAGCAACTTTATTACTTGCTTCATCGACAGCCTTTGCACGCCCTGCACCGTTAGTGTCTATTCCTACTCATGATGCCTTTTTTAATAGTATTGCAGCGCATTGTGGTAAAGCTTTTGAAGGTGAAGTAGCGGTAGATAACGCGAAAGGCCCAAGCTCATTTACAGATAAAAAACTGGTTATGCATGTACGTAAATGTAGTGAGACTGAGTTACAAGTACCGTTTCATGTAGGAGACGATGCATCACGTACGTGGATCATAACTAAAACGGGTAGCGGCTTGAGTTTAAAGCACGATCACCGTCATAAAGATGGAACAGACGACGCATCAACTATGTATGGTGGCCATACGCTTGATGCAGGGTTCGCGCAAATGCAGTCGTTTCCAGCAGACCAATACTCTAAAGAGTTATTTGTAAAACAAGGTCTTGCGCAGTCTGTAGGAAATACATGGCAAATGTATATTTACCCAGAAGTATTTACTTATCGATTAATTCGCCAAGGACGTGAATTTAAGGTGGATTTTAATTTAACTAAACCAATTACTCCACCATCAGCACCTTGGGGTTATAAAGATTAAGGTTACTTACCCTTACTTGTATTTTCTTTAGTTTCGCATTGGAGTAAAACACTTAAATCTGGTTGGTAAGCGCGTGGTTTTGTTGGAAAGCGTTCGTACTCTTGCACGCCTTCAAGTACTTTCAACATAAAGGTATTGCCTCGGCATAGACGGTCAGCATGACGTAACAAAAATACACTTTGATTGGTAAAGTGTTTGTAATCGTCTGACTGGATTTCTATTTTATAGTTGTCTTCGCCAATTTGTGTTTGGTAGTAATGTACTTTGTTATCAAAGTCGTAGAGCTTCTCGGTTTCGGCTTTTTCAGCAAGTGCAGTATTTGCACTCGAAAGGGCCACCAGCGTAGCGCCTATAAATAAGCGTGGTGTGTTTATTCCTTTCATAAAATGTATCCTTTAATTTGCGAACTTTATACCCATTAATAAGAGTAATAAGGTCGATTTCTTTACGTATTAGTCTAACACCCAAAAAGGGAAAGTGTGATGTTCAAACAAATAAAACAACTTTTTGCTGTATTCGATGAACAGCAGCCAAGTATGCAAGAGCACGACTTAAAAACAGCGGTTGCTGCATTATTAATTGAAGTTATGCGCGCAGATACCAAGCTTGAACATGATGAACAACGAACCCTGACTGTAACCTTAAAAAAGTACTTTAATTTAACAGACACTGAGGTTAATGAGCTTACTAATAATGCGGCAAGTAGCTTAGATGATTCGATAGATTACTTTCAGTTTTCAAAACAGATTAATGAGCATTGTAGCGCGGAGCAGCGAATAGAAATAATAGAGTTATTATGGCGCTTAGCGTATGCCGATGGAGAAATAGATCCCCAAGAAGACTACGTTATACGTAAAGTAGCAGGGCTTTTATATGTAACGCACACCGACTTTATCGCCGCCAAAATAGCAGCGACAAAGTAATTAGTTATTTAGGCGTGCAAGTTATCTTAACTTACTTGCAACGCTTACTAACTGATGAGCGAGGGCTGATACTTTTTCAGCCGTTACAGGTTCATTTATTTGCCCATTCTCATTAAACAGTGTGTGCACAGCGGGTACTGCAAGTTGATCGGCAAGTACTAACGATCCAATACCGCTTAATATATCACGCACATGATTTAAACCGCGTAAGCCGCCAAGCCCACCAGGCGATGCTGCAAACAAAGCAACCACTTTATTACGAAAAGCAGGAACAGCACCTTGCTCTGTACGCGATGCCCAATCAATCGCATTTTTTAGTGCTGCGGTAATAGAGCCGTTGTACTCTGGGCTTGCTAGTAAAATACCGTCGGCTGTACGTAGCTTATCTTTTAAAAGCTGTACATCGCTTGGTGTACCTTGCGCTTCAATATCTTCGTTAAATAGTGGGATGTTTAATTTGTTTAGTTTTATTACTTCTACTTCAGCACCTGTTTGTAGAGCAAAACGTGCTGCCTCATTAATAATTTTTTGATTAAAGCTTTCTTGGCGAAGGCTTCCAGCTAGGGCGATAATTTTTGGTGCTGACATGGTAGTGGCCTTTTAATGTTTTAAGTTACATGACTAATGTAACAAAATTTCACTTGTAGAAAACCCTAATAAACGCAACACTTATGTGCGTATATGCACATAAGTAAAAGGTAGGCAGCATGGCGATAAAATTTGAAGATTGGCAAGACGTTAAAGTTGCGTTCGAAGTAGCACGGTTAGGCACGCTAACAGCAGCGGCCGAGGAGCTTAATGTGCACCACAGCACAGTGCTTAGGCGAATTAATAATCTTGAAAAAAACTTAAATGCACGGCTTTTTCATCGCCATGCTCGTGGCTACAAGGTTACTGAAATTGGCACCAAGTTATTTGCAACAGCACAAACAATCCATAGCTCCTTAGAGCAGTTACATAACGATATAGTAGCGGCCGATAGCACCCTTAGAGGTAGTTTGTTGCTAACGACGGTAAGTGGCTTCATGGATGTCCTTGGTGATGTATGTGAGCAATTTCAGGCGCTACATCCACAAGTGCAGCTTGAGGTTATTTTAGAACAAAAAAGGCTAAGGCTCGATCACGGACAAGCACATATTGCAGTGCGTGCAGGCCCAAGGCCTGATGAAGGCGATTATATTGCTCAGCATTTGGCGCAGCTTTCATCGGGTTTATACGCTAATAAACGTTACATTAATAAATACGGTATGCCTAAATTATTAAGTGATTTACAACAACATAACTTTGTATCGGGCGTGGCTGGTTTTAATGCCCGCGTGCCTTATTTTGCATGGGCTGATGAGCACATTCCTGCATCGCAAATAAAGCTGCGAGTATCTGAAACTGCAGAAGCGACTCGTGCAATCATTAAAGGGCTAGGCATTGGCGGATTACAACATGACGTAGCGGCGCAATATCCTGATTTAGTGCCTATATTACACAGTGAGTTAAGCTGGCCTACCGATGTATGGTTAGTCACACATCACTTAGTGCATCGCACTGCTAAAGTACAAGCTTTTGCAGGGTTGTTAAAAACACACTTTAGTAAGTTAGCTGCTAATCAATAGTTTTAGCAGCGTTTTAGCTGTATTTTAAAAGATTATAGTGTTTTTTTTACTTCTATCCCTAGGCGTTTAGCCAAGCGTACTAAGTTTGCTCTATCTAATTCAAGTACTCTTGCTGCTGCTGACCAGTTGTAGTTATGCTTCTTTAATTGCTCGGTAATTACGTTGTATTGCAACGATTCTACAGCTTGCTTTAAAGGTTGGTTGATTAAGGTGTTGGTTGTACTTTGGCTTGCTACTAGAGAGTTTTGCGGCGCACTCGGTGTTAAGTCACAGTGCTCGCTTGTAATGGTTATTATCGGATTTTGCCATTGGCTTTGTTTTTCTTTTAGGGCGCTGCGGCTAATGACATGTTCAAGCTCGCGCACGTTACCTGGCCAGCTGTACTGATTAAGCAGTACTTGCGCTTCAGGGCTTAGTTTTAATTGTTTTATCCCTAATTTACGGGCTGTTTGCTCAATAAAATAACCAGCTAAGAGTGTTATGTCGTGCTCGCGTTTACTAAGTGGTGGCACAGTAATAGGGTAGACACTGAGGCGATGGTATAAATCGGCTCTAAAGCGACCTTGAGCTACTTCTTCTTTTAAATTTCTGTTGGTTGCGGCAATGACGCGTACATCTACGTACTTTGGCGTGTCTTCTCCTACCGTTTGTATTTCGCCACTTTGTAGCACTCGTAATAGTTTACTTTGCATGGCAAGGGGTAGTTCCCCAATTTCATCTAAAAATAACGTGCCGCCATCAGCTAATTGAAATTTACCTTGGCGCGAATTTTGTGCGCCTGTAAAAGCCCCTTTCGCATGACCAAAAAATTCACTTTCAGCGAGGTTTTCGGGAAGCGATGCACAATTTAAGTGAATAAGCAGTTGATCTTTGCGAGCTGAATTTAAGTGAATATTACGTGCAACAAGCTCTTTCCCTACCCCTGTTTCACCTAATATAAGCACGCTAAAGTTAGATGCTGCAACGAGTTTAATTTCGTTTTTAAGTGTTTGCATTAGTGGACTTTGACCAATAATTTCACCGCCGTCACGTGTTAATGCTTCACGATTTAGTTCTTGTACTAATGCACTTGAGTGCTGTGCATGCTGTTTGTAATGGGCAAGTTCTAAGGCCGTTTTAAAGTGCGCGCTACACAGCGTTTGTAAGGTATTGAGTGTATCAGCGCTTATGCTGTTAAATGCATTGGCGTTAAGGCTATCAAACGTAAGTACGCCAAGTAGCGCGTTTTTATCATAAAGAGGTAAACCTAAACATGCATGTACCGGTATGTCGCCGGTTTTAGCTAATAGTAATCCGTCGTATGGATCGGGTAGTGGGCAGTCGTGCGCAAATTGAAGCGCGAGTGTGCTTTTGCAAATAGCTTCTAGGCGAGGGTGTTCTACTATTTTAAATCGTCTGCCTAAACTGTCGGGCATTAATCCTTTAATTGCCAGTGGTTTTAATTGTTCGCCCTGAAGCACTAATAACGCACTTGCATCACTTGGAATAACCCGCTCAACCGTTGCTAGTAATTTATCAAAGCTATGCTCGTGTAGTGTACTTTGAGCAAGCTCTAGAGCAACTTGTGTAAGGTTGAATTGCTGGTTCACGTCAAAATGACCTATTTGTGTTTTTATGAGTTAATTTATAGTAGGTCATAAAGACTCACACTGTAAAGTGATTTAATTTAACTTGTTGAATTTAATTAATTAAACTTGTTGGCACAGTATGTGTAATAGCTAAGTAACGTAGTTAGTTACAGAGATCGCCATGAACACACTAATGCTGAATAATTTAAATAATCAAACACAGTTTAGTTCACTGCATGAGGCACTAGCGTGCGCTGAATACTTTTTTGCTCAGTATGGTGTAGGGCAGGAAATAAAATAATGCGCCCTATAAACTTAACTGAGCCAATGCCAGCACGCGTTGCTATTCATCAAGTATCTCAATGGCCGTTATGGATGCTAGCTTTTAGGCCTTTCTTTTTAGGCGGTGGCTTATTGGCATTTTTGTCAGTGGGGTATTGGCTACTTATTTTAACAGGCCATGCAAGTTGGCACTTATCGATACCTGCGACATTATGGCACGCGCACGAAATGCTGTTTGGCTTTGCAGGAGTTGTAGCTGTTGGCTTTTTACTTACCGCAGCACAAACGTGGACAGGCGTGCCGAGCATAAGTGGCAAAGCCCTTATGTGGCTTACGTTTATATGGCTTGCAGCGCGCTTAGCATTTTTTGTAGTACTGCCAGATATTGCTCATTTTAATTTATATGCTGCACTTACATTACAAGTTATTTGGTGGCTAGGCGCCATAACCGCGTTGGCTAATATGTTATTAAAAGCCAATAGCAAAAGTAACTATCCGTTTTTAGCTATTTTAGCTGTGCTTTGTGGGCTCAATGTATTGTATTTAATACTTGTTTTACAACAAAACATGCAGCTTGCACTTGGTGTGGTTGATACCGCAGTGCTGGTTATTACTTTACTAGTTGGCATTGTTGCGGGCCGCGTTTTACCATTTTTTACCGCTAAAGGTCTGGGGTTAGCCGCACAAGTTCGCACTCCTAAAATAGATAAAGCTGTTATGTATTTATCTATTGTGGCTATCACTTTATTTTTCATCAACAAGTTGTTTTTGAACACGATTAATCCTGCGTTAGTTGTTGCAACTGTTGCTGCGCTTCACCTGCTTAGGGCTGGTTGTTGGTGGGATAGCAAGGTATTGAGAGTGCCGTTGTTATGGTCTTTGCATTTTTCCTACTTAGCGTTAGGCGTAGGGTTAATGATGGTTGCATTTAGCTTTTATAGCAGTGCAATGCAATTTAAAGATGCGCTGCACTTAATCACTATTGGCACAATAGGTATGATGATTTTAGCAATGATGACGCGTGTATCGCATGGTCATACAGGGCGGATACTCGCTATTCCTCATTACATGGCTGTTGCTTTTGCATTTTTGCTTGTGGCCGCTATTACTCGTTCATTACTCCCTTTTATTATTAGGCCTCACCTTGCTTGGCAAATAAGTGCTTTGCTGTGGTTAGTAGCTTTTTCATTATTTTTAATTCACTGCACACCTATATTAACGCGGCGTCGTGTTGATGGGCGTCGTGGTTAGTTCATCCATAGGAAATACATATGTTATCTGATAAAACCATTGAGATTGTAAAAAGCACAGTTCCGTTATTAGCGCAGGCGGGTACGGTTGTTACCGATCATTTTTATAAGCGTTTATTTAGTCATAATCCTGAGCTTAAAAATATTTTTAATATGGCGAACCAAGATACAGGTCGTCAGCAATTTGCACTTTTTAATGCATTGGCTGCGTATGCACAAAATATTGATAATTTAGCCGTATTAAAAGAAGCGCTAACACGTATTAATCATAAGCATACAAGCTTGAATATTTTACCTGAGCATTACCCTATTGTAGGTGCACACTTAATTGGTACGCTTAAAGAGCTTCTTCCTGAGCAATTTACTCCCGATGTTGAATACGCTTGGCGCGAAGCTTACGGCGTACTTGCTGATATTTGTATAACCGAAGAAGCTGCTTTGTATGAGCACAGTAAAAATAAACACGGTGGTTGGGCGGGAACTCGGCAATTTGAAATAACCAACAAACAGGCCGAATCAGAACTAGTAACGAGTTTTACACTTACGCCAGTTGATGGCGAAGCTGTTATTACACATAAACCAGGGCAGTATTTAGGTATTAAAGTTAAGCCAGAGGGCGCTGAATATGAAGAAATTCGCCAGTATTCTATTTCACAAAAAAGTAACGCTAAAAACTACCGTATTAGTGTTAAAAAAGAGCTACAGCCAAAGCCTGGCATGGTGTCTAATTATTTACACTCATTAGAGCAAGGCACTATTGTTGAGTTATACCCGCCGGCAGGAGACTTCTTTTTACGCAATAACACAAGTCCAGTGGTTCTCATTTCAGCAGGTGTTGGGCAAACGCCAATGCTGGCTATGCTTGAAACGTTATTAAGCGACAATTCTAATCAAGAGATTATGTATTTACATGCTTGCGAAAATACTCAGCAACATTCGTTTTCAAAATATTTATATGATCTAACAGCGCAGAATAACCACTTGAAAACAATAACGTGGTTTAACCAAGCGACAGAGGGCGCTGACTTTACTGGGTTAATGAACCTAAATGCAGTACAAGCACAGCTACCATTGAGTAATGGCGACTTTTACTTATGTGGTCCTGCCGGTTTTATGGCATTTATAAAAAAGCAGTTACTTGAACTAGGTGTTAAAAACGAGCAGATTCATTATGAAGTGTTTGGTCCGCATGAAGACTTGTAATAACGCTTTAAAATAGAAAAAGGCGTACAGCGATGTGCTGCGCGCCTTTTTATAAACGCTAATAAAGTGCCTTATAACTCTTTACAGGTCACACCTTCAAGTACTGTAGTAAGCTCTTTTTTAGGATAGTAAAGCTCGCATTGGTTATTACGTAGTTGCAAAATAAACTTCTCAGATTTTATATTATGCGCGCCCATAATTACTCTGCCATCAGACCCTTTACTCATTGCATGATCAATTAGCAGTTCGCTACGTTTAGTAAATACGGAATCGGAAAGTGTTACTAATGCGCCTCCCTTAGCTTGTTGAATTGCCTGTTGTAGTGTTGCAATAACGCTAGGATTAACGCTCGTTAATATAGCGGGTTTAGCGGGATCACTATTTACACTTTGGCATCCACCTAAAGCGAATAAGGTAGCTAATGGGAGTAATAATTTATCCATTACCTTTCCTCACTCAGTGTTGGCCAAGTTAAGTCCATATTACGCTGGGTAAATTGCTCAGGCATATTTAAAGGAATGAGAGATTCACGAGAGCTTGAAAAATTAGCTGGCTCTGCTTTTGCAGCAGCCGTTCTAATTGGGCAATTGCCATTTTCAACATGAAACAATGCGGTGGCTAAAACGGCCTCGTCACTGTCGCCTAACTGATGATCAAAGTCGTCCTCAATTTCACAACCTTGAACATCAGCATCAAATTGTGGCGTAGGGGTTGGTGTAAAACCCCCAGCGTATTCGCCAAATCCTTTGCTATTTACCCCACTAAATTGAATAGTGTAATAGGTTGTTGCGCAGTTATGAGTTGGGGTAAAGCCATAGGGCTTACCGCAGGTTGTATCGCCAATTAAAATAACTTCTGCGTCTATACCTTTTAAACCATTAATAAAAGCTTCTGATGCCGAACAGGTGCCTGATGTGCTTAATACATAAACCTTCGATAAGTTTAAATCAGGTAGGTTTTCACCTGTGCTAAAAAAAGTAGAGTAATCTATTTCTTCATCAATAAATGGAAAAGGCGAATCAACGGGTTGTTTATCGTTTTGTTGAGTTTGATAATAAAAGCGGTTGTTAACGTTGGCATTACCGGCAACCATATAAGCCAATTGTGCCGACAGTGCTAATAAACCACCACCGTTATATCTAAAGTCGATTACAAGCTCATCAATACCATCGGTTTTAAACTTATTTACTGCATCAATAAGCCCTTCTTGGGCAATGCTTATATGACTATTAAATTGCATGTAACCCACGCTTGAACCATTTGCGGTTGTAATCGTTTTAACATTTTGAACCGGTGTTTGTTCAATATTGCCAGCGGTTACATTAAATGTTTTTTCGGCGCCATCGTTACTGCGTACAACAATAGTATGTGAGTCGCCGTTAGTAGGACTAAATAAACCTTCGTTAAGCGTATCTACACCCGACTGTGTATTGGTATTAATGCTAACACCGTCAACTGAAAGTACAGTATCACCACGTTGAAAGCCTATTTGGCTTGCAGGAGAATCATCTTCAAGATAAGCGACGCGTAAAATACGGTCGGCTGTATCGCCAATAAACGCCCAATTTATACCGTAACCAGAAGTAACGCCCGATTGCGCTTCTTGAAAGTAATCTTCAGTAGGTTCTGAAAAATGAAAGTTATCTTTTTTTGCTCCTGAGTCGGTAAGCTGCTCTGTTTTTAATTGGGCAAAATAATCGGCTACTGTGGCAAAGCTTTCAGGATCGTTATCGGCAATCTCATCATACCAAAGGTAGGTTTCGTCGCTCCAAGAGCGAAGCCAGAGTTTTTCGTAAAGGGCAGAACCGGCTTGATCTGGGTAAGGCTCGTTGTTATTAAAGGGATCGTTACCCGTACGCGGGGTTTCGCAAAAGTTTTTTAAATCGTTAGAGGGTTCAAATACACCCGCAGTCCATGTTGGACTGCTACTAACAGGTGTTGTAACTACAGGGGCTGAGTCGATACCGCTACCGCCGCCGCCACAACCGGTCAAAGCAAAGCCCGCAAATGCAGTGAAAATGGCAAGCGAGGTTTTATTATTTTTAAACATAGTTAAGGGCTTTTTTGTAAATAAGTTGTTTAAAATATTACAACACTCGCTCGTTTATTCAACATTTATAACTTTGATTTATGTAAATGAGTGTTAAAGCTTAGAGTTTGCTCGCACTACTTGTATCTGCGAATGCTTGCTTTTGCCATGCATTAAATAACTTTTGCTGTTTATCAGAGATTTTTAAACCGTATGTTTTTTGCATGTAAGCGTAGGTGTCAGCTATACGTTTTCGTGCATAAACAGGCGGTTCAACTACACGTTGCTTAAAGTTTACTTTTACTTCGCAACGGCCATATTGTGTGGCGTTTTCGCTAAGCATACCAAAACGATAATTAGAGCGATCGGCATTAATTTCGCCAATAGCTGGCGCTAAGTTATTTATATCAGCTTCCATTTTTCTAAATTTAGCACTTACTTTACGGCAGTTTTTACGCCCGCCATCTTGCCAGCATTGTAGCTGGTGACCAAATTCCCACGCCGGAACAATGTGCTCCCACTCAATGCGTAGTGCTCGCACATTTACTTTACCTGAGCGGGTAAGGGTATTTCGAGGAATGTAACCACAGTTAGACGGGTCAGGAACGAGTTTTTTGCCTTCTTTTTTAATATCACAGCCGCAGTAAATGCTTTTGGCGTTGTCAGGTAGGGTTTTAATTAAATGTCTTTTAGCCGTTGAAAAACGGGTAAATTGTTCGGCTGATACCGAAACGCACACACAACAAGCCAATAAGGCCAGAATAAATCGAGTCATATCCATCACAAATGTGAACTACAGGAATAGGCAGTTTAAAGCCCTGAAGATAAAAGATAAAGTTAACTTAAGGCCTACGCTTATATTAATAAAAAGTGCCTGATTAATTTTTTTACTCAAAGTTACTTTCACTATTCATTTATTTCTCACTATTTATCGTATTTTAACCACACAAGGTTACCCGTTAAGGAGTATGCTTAAAGCTTACTCAATATGAGGATTTGGATTGCAAATGAAATTTGTTGATTATTATGCAGTGCTTGGAGTATCGCCTGATGCAGATGATAAAGCGGTTAAAGTTGCTTATAAAAAGTTAGCCAGAAAATATCACCCAGATGTAAGCAAAGAGCCTCAAGCAGAAGATAAGTTTAAAGAAATAGCAGAAGCTTACGAAGTCATTCATAACAAAGAAGAACGCACTAAATACGATGAGTTACGTCGTCATCAACAAAATCGTGCTCGTCAACAGCAAGGCCATTATGGTGGTAACAATGCCTCTTCGCAAAGTAATTATCAGCAAAGCGATCCTCAAACCGACCAAGAGTTTTCTGACTTTATTAATTCAATGTTTGGCGGAGCTGGTGGATTCGATCGTTCCGGGCAGAGCAGAAGTAACGCCGCTCGCGCGCAAAAAGGACAAGATGTGGAAATAGAGTTCCCAATTTTTCTTGAAGAGACTTTAGTTGATACCGTTAAGCCTGTTGAGTTTATGTTACCGCAGCGAGACAGCAGTGGCCGTGTCACTGAAATTAAAAAATCACTTAAAGTGAAAATTCCTGCAGGCTCAGTAAATGGCGAGCGAATTCGACTAAAAGGGCAAGGCGGATTAGGGGCAGCTAATGGGCAAAATGGCGACTTGTATTTACAAATTAGTTTAGTGCCTCACCCATTATTTGATGTTGAAGGTCATAACCTAAATATAGTTGTCCCTCTTGCACCATGGGAAGCGGCTCTTGGTACAAAGCTAAATTTACCTACGTTGACAGGAAACATCCAATTAACTATTCCTTCTAATAGTCAGTCTGGTCAACGCTTGCGTATTAAAGGTAAGGGATTAATGAGTAAAAAAGCTAAAGGTGATTTATTTGCTGTGCTTAAAATTGTTAATCCAACATCTGTTGATGATGCCAGTAAAAAACTGTGGGAAGAATTAGCCAAAAAAGCTCACTTTAATCCCCGTAATAACTGGAGCAAGGCATAATGCAAATTATTGTGACACAAAAAGACGATTTACTTACTAGCAAAGAGCTATGTTTGAGCAGTGATATTAGCGAAGCAATTTTATATGAGCTAGTTGAGCATAATATTGCGGTTCCAATTGAGGGGGATCATGTTACGCAGTGGCAATTTACGGTATCTGCAGTGACCTTAGTTAAAAAAGCGGCCCGTATCCAACATGACTTTTCGTTAGATTGGTCGGCAATAGCTTTAGTTTTACAATTGCTGGATGAGCGTGATGAGTTGATTTTCGAAAACGAAATGTTAAAGCGACATTTGAGTCGATTTAAGCACTTGGAATAAAATAAGCCCTAGGCTTATTTACTCTTTGATAAGTGGGCGCTAGCTCTCAAAAACCAATATGACTACTTTGATTTATTCTTATTTTTAATTCGGATAAATCGTTTTAGTCGTATATTTTGTATAAGTAATAATATTCCACTTAAACAAAAAAGTACGCTAGTTGCTGAAAAGCTAATAAGTAGTGGATTATTAAAATTCTCTCGCTCATCGTAATCCATAATATGTAACATCCAAAAAAAGTCGAATATTCGCCATAGCGTGCTGCGAACGGTGACAACTTTGCCGTTATTTTCTGACAAGTACAGTGTTGTGTTAAAGGTGTCGTCAAATTGGACCTGCCAAACATTGGTTTTATATCCGACTTCCCGCGTACCTAGCTTTAGTAGTACAGCGCTTGTTACTTGAGCGTCAATAAGTAAGTGTGCTTTAGCATTTGCGGTAATTTGTATTTTAGTTGGCGGTTCAAATGGTCGGCCTGTTATGCCATTGAAGCTTTGCTGCTCGTTATTACTAAAGACAGTAATAAGTGGTGTAGTTAAGAAGTTCTCAAAAATTATTTGTGTTGGATTAACCACCTGAGAGGCAATATCGTCAAGGGAGGCAACATAATCAGCCTGCGTAAATGGGTTATTAAGAGTACGTGTTGCAAGATGCTCCCCATGAACTTTATCAAGAGGGATTGCACTCATAATTAAACCACCTAGTAACCATGCTAAAATTTGTAGTGCTAATAAATAACCTAACCATTTATGTAACTTGCGAGCATGTTTAAATATTTTTTTATTCATGTTTTAGTCTTATTATTTTTAGAGGCTAGTTTATTACATTAATAGGATAAGTTACTGCGACATTTTGTCGCAGTTTAAACTATAGCTTACTGTAATAATTTAAAAATAAAAAAGATTACACTTAAATTCCTAACATGACTTATCTGTTTAATTGAGCTGAATATTTGATATCCAGCTAGCTTTAAATGCTAAAAAATACTTAAAAGCTGCGAAATATCCATATAAAGTGGTTAATAGAGCATAGTTGATTTGGTATAACGGTAAAACTGCGTTAAAGTTTGCAATGAAATTATTAGAGGATAAATACGAAACGATGTCGGAAATTCAATTTTTAAATGTAGATCTTGAGCTTGAATCAAAGCAAGATATTAGTTTGCTAGTGGCGGACTTGAAAAAAGTCGCGACGATTTTACATTATGACAAAGACGAATACCGTCAACTAGCGCGTATTGAAGCTACAGGTGAGGTGAGCACACCTGATAAAGCCATAAACCATATATGTGAGCTTATTGAATCGTGTTCGCGTAATGCGCTAAAGCAATGGTTAAGCTGTTCACGTAGAACGTTTGATATTGGTTTTGAATCAGGGACTTCTCCTAAGTGCTTTAATCAAGCCTTAGATGCAGATACATTATTGCGTATATCTGCGATTGGTGCGGGTATGGAAATTACCATTTACCCAATCGAAAAGTAACTATCTTCGCTCTACGACTGCTGCGGTCATTTTTGATACGCAGCACAGCTCATTGCGGCTATTTGTAATTTTTATTTCCCATACTGAACTACGTTTGCCAATATGAAACGCTCTAGCCGTTGCTGTTAAAGTGCCGTTGCGAGATGCTTTTAAATGACTTGCGCTAATCTCCTGACCTACACAGTAAAATTTAGTAAAATCGACAACAAAGTTAGCGGCATAGCTGGCAACTGTTTCGGCAAGTACAACGTTAGCACCGCCGTGAACCATGCCCATTGGGTTATGATGCTCAGGAATTGCCGGCATTGTGGCAACCAAATAATCATCGCCAATTTCTGTGACCTCTATCCCCATAGTTTTCATTAATGTTCCTTGGCCATTAATGCCTTGTTCTAACTGCTTGCACAGCTCTAAGGTGATGGGCTGGTACCAAATACTCATAATGTCTCCTTTGCATTTTTAATCATTTATAAACTTAGCTTTAGTTATATCCTTGAAATGTACACAAGTGAAATTACTTTAGCTATTTTAAGGCTTAATTTAAATTTGCGATTTTTATTTAACTGTATATACTCACAGTTAAATGTACTGTATGGAAAACCAGTTGTATGCGACCATTAACGAACCGCCAAGCTCAAATACTCGAACTAATTAAAGTTTTTATTAAAGACACTGGTATGCCTCCTACACGTGCTGAAATAGCGCAAACATTAGGTTTTAAAAGTGCCAATGCTGCTGAAGAACATTTAAAAGCACTTGCTAAAAAAGGCGCAATTAAAATGAAACCAGGTGCAAGCCGTGGTATTCAATTAATTGAAGAAGAAGAGCCAGAACAATTAGGTTTACCGCTTATAGGGCGTGTTGCTGCTGGTTCACCTATTTTGGCGCAAGAGCACGTTGAAAGTCACTGCAAAATCGATCCATTAATGTTTAAACCGGCTGCAGATTTTTTACTACGCGTTAACGGTATGAGCATGAAAGATATTGGCATTATGGATGGTGATTTACTTGCTGTACATCGTACTCAAACCGCTGAAAACGGACAAGTTGTTGTTGCCCGCCTAGACGAAGACGTAACTGTAAAACGTCTTGAGAAAGCGGGTCGTAAAGTATTACTTCATGCTGAAAACGACGATTTTGACTCTATTGAAGTAGATCTTGAGAATGAGTCTTTTAATATTGAAGGCTTAGCCGTTGGCGTTATAAGAAACGCTGATTGGATGTGACTTTAAAAATAGCTTTTAAACAAGCAGTTTTATAAATGCGTACTAACTAGTACGCATTTTTGTTTTAAAATTTGTACTAAAAATAGGGCGTAAACAGCCCACTGACTATTTAAGCTGTAAACTTTTTTGCACTTATATTTTCCCCCTCCGAATGCGTTAAACCCCTTTGTTTTGCTCATATTTTGAACTTTCTGTTGCTCAGTTGATTACCGATTTTTTATTAATTATTCAATATCACCTGATTGTTTTTTATACTAAAACTTGCTTGTTGTTCGTTTTTTAGCTAATTGTTAATGTGCTGAGCTAATAATAACTCACAGCTTTTTAGTTTTGAGAACACACAATATACACAAACTCGTTGTTGGCGCAGCAAAACCAATCAATATTAAATAAGATTGGCTAAAAAAATAAAAATAACGAATTGGCGTTTAAGCCGTATGCCTCTTCGCTTTGCATTCGCAATAGCATCAAAGGAGCCGTCACATGGGTAAACTGACCTCTACCTTGTGGCTTATATTATGTGTTTTTTCGCACCCAGTTTTGGCTAACAGCCAATACAATATGCGCAAAGGCGTAACCGATATAAGCAATAATGTATATCAGCTGCACATGACCATATTTATAATATGTTGTGTGATTGGGGTGATAGTGTTCGCAATTATGTTTTGGGCACTTATTCATCACCGTAAATCTAAAGGGGCTGTACCTGCCCAATTTCACGAAAGCACTAAAGTAGAAATACTTTGGACTGCAATTCCGTTTGTTATTTTAATTGCTATGGCAGTACCAGCCACTAAAACCCTAATTGCAATGGAAGATGCCAGCAAAGCTGATCTCACTATTAAAATTACGGGTTCGCAATGGAAATGGCATTATGAATATATGGGCGAAGATGTAGAGTTCTACTCTATTTTATCTACCCCGCAAGATGAAATCGCGAATCTTGCAGATAAAAATCCTAACTACTTACTTGAGGTTGATAAGCCTCTTGTACTGCCAATAAATCAAAAAGTACGATTTTTAATGACTTCTGACGATGTTATTCACTCTTGGTGGGTACCTGATTTTGCAGTTAAAAAAGATGCGAACCCCGGCTTTATAAACGAAACATGGACGAACATAAACGAAGAAGGTACTTACCGAGGCCAATGTGCTGAGTTGTGTGGTAAAGACCATGGCTTTATGCCCGTTGTGGTGGTCGCTAAATCTGAGGCTGATTTTAAAACATGGCTTACAGATGCAAAGCAGGCTAAACAAAAAGCAGCATTAGCAGATGCCGCATTACTTGATAAAACCCTCCCAAAAGAAGAATTAATGACTTTAGGCGAACAAGTATATATGGCTAATTGTGCTGCATGTCATCAACCTACTGGCATGGGGTTACCGGGCGTATTTCCTGCACTTAAAGGCAGCCCGATAGTGCTTGGCGATATAAAAGATCACATTGATGTAGTTATCCATGGACGACCCGGTACGGCAATGCAAGCTTTTGCCAAGCAGTTATCTATAAAGCAATTAGCTGCGGTTATTACTTATAAACGTAATGCGTGGGGTAATGATACGGGTGATGTTATTCAACCGAGTCAAATACAGACGGCACTTGATGCCAAAGTGGAGGCGAACTAATGAGTAGCATAGTAGAACAACCTAACGCCAATGAAGCTCATCATGCTCATCACCCAGCTAAAGGTTTTAAACGCTGGCTTTACACAACTAATCATAAAGATATAGGTAGTTTATATTTAATTTTTTCGCTGACCATGTTCTTAATTGGTGGCGCAATGGCTATGGTGATCAGAGCTGAATTATTTCAACCAGGTTTACAGTTGGTCGACCCTCACTTTTTTAATCAAATGACCACAGTGCATGGTTTAATTATGGTGTTTGGTGCGGTTATGCCCGCCTTTACAGGCCTTGCTAACTGGATGATACCACTCATGATTGGCGCGCCAGATATGGCATTGCCAAGAATGAATAACTGGAGCTTTTGGATTTTACCGTTTGCGTTTCTAATCCTATTGGCATCGTTATTTATGCCTGGTGGGGGGCCTGCATTTGGTTGGACTTTTTATGCACCACTGTCCACAACATACAGTAATGATAATACTGCATTGTTTGTATTTGCCGTACATATTATGGGAATTAGCTCAATAATGGGCGCAATCAATGTGATTGTAACCATAGTGAACTTACGTGCCCCAGGCATGACATGGATGAAGTTGCCCTTATTTGTATGGACGTGGTTAATTACTGCCTTTTTATTAATAGCCGTAATGCCAGTGCTTGCAGGGGCTGTCACTATGGTACTTACCGATAAGTATTTTGCGACCAGCTTTTTTGATGCCGCAGGCGGTGGCGACCCGGTGATGTTCCAACACATTTTTTGGTTTTTTGGTCACCCCGAAGTATACATTATGATTCTTCCTGCCTTTGGCATTATATCTACAATAGTACCTACCTTTTCTCGTAAAAAACTTTTTGGCTATGCCTCAATGGTATACGCCACATCCTCCATAGCACTATTGAGCTTTATTGTATGGGCTCATCATATGTTTACCACTGGGATGCCGGTCGCTGGCGAGTTGTTTTTTATGTACGCGACCATGCTTATATCGGTACCTACAGGAGTAAAAGTATTTAATTGGGTTGCCACAATGTGGAAAGGCTCAATAACTTTTGAAGTGCCAATGCTTTTTAGTATTGCGTTTATTGTGCTGTTTACCTTGGGTGGTTTTTCGGGATTGATGCTGGCAATTACACCTGCTGATTTTCAATATCACGATACTTATTTTGTAGTGGCGCACTTTCATTATGTATTAGTAACAGGGGCTGTATTTTCGATAATGGCGGGGGCTTATTACTGGCTGCCCAAGTGGACGGGCAATATGTTTAATATCACATTGGCTAAATGGCATTTTTGGCTATCGCTGGTGAGCGTGAACGTACTGTTTTTTCCTATGCATTTTGTAGGGCTTGCTGGTATGCCGCGTCGAATTCCCGATTACGCTCTTCAATTTGCCGACTTTAACGCAATCATAAGTATTGGTGGGTTTGCCTTTGGTTTATCGCAATTGTTGTTTGTAGCTGTGGTAATTAAATGCGCGCGTGGCGGTGATAAAGTGCCTGCAAAAGTATGGGAAGGGGCAGAAGGCCTTGAGTGGGAAGTTGACTCTCCAGCGCCATATCATACTTTTTCTACGCCGCCGGTTATTAAGTAATGACACATGCACCGCTACTCAAACGTTTGGTACTTATTTGCATAGGCATGTTTGCCTTTGCCTTTGCTTTAGTACCTTTGTATGACGTATTTTGTGATGTAACAGGGCTTAATGGAAAGCCTTCGCTTGAGCAAGCAGAGCAAAGTACACAAATAGTACAAAACCGAGAAGTTGGCGTTAGCTTTACTACTCACGCACAAAGTGGTGCACCGTTTAAAGTTAAATCAAAAGAATACAGTGTAGTGGTAAAACCCGGTGCAATGCGTGAAGTAATGTTTAGTGCTAAAAATAACAGCAATCTAGATAAAGTAATGCAGGCTGTACCATCAGTCTCGCCAGGTAAAGCGGCAAAGTATTTACATAAAATAGCTTGTTTTTGCTTTGATCAGCAACCTCTAAAAGCAGGGGAAGAGCTTGAATTTAAATTACTTTTTTATGTTGATACCGCATTGCCAAGCGACATTGAAGAATTAACTTTATCTTATACCGTATTTGATATTAGTGAACAGCTGGTGGCAAGTAATAACTAGCTTTTTAAACTAGTGTGAAACTAGGAGTAAATAAAATGAATCAAGAATATGAGCATTATTACGTACCTGAGCAAAGCCCGTGGCCTATTGTAGGTGCAGTTGCATTGTTTTTTATTGCAGTAGGGGCAGGCTTAACAGTTATGAGTGTAGGTAAAGAAGGTGGTAGCGGGGTTTATCTGCTTTATGCCGGTATTGCTGTACTTGTGTATATGTTGTTTAGCTGGTTTAAAAATGTAATTAGTGAATCGGACCAAGGTTTGTACTCAGCACAAATGGATCGCTCTTTTAGACAAGGTATGAGCTGGTTTATTTTTTCTGAAGTTATGTTTTTTATGGCCTTTTTTGGTGCGCTTTTTTATGCACGCGTATTGTCGGTACCTTGGCTTGGAGGTGCAGGCAATAATGCAATGACTAACGAGGTTTTATGGCCTACTTTTGAAGCCGTTTGGCCGCTAGTTTCAACACCTGCTGGCGAAACTACTCAAGCTATGGGCTGGCAAGGCTTACCACTTATAAATACCTTAATACTGCTTACTTCCTCAGTTACTTTACATTTTGCCCACGTAGCGATGGAAAACAATAAACGCACTCCACTTAAGGTTTTTTTAGGCGCTACTATTTTATTGGGTGTTTGCTTTTTAGGACTGCAAGTTGAGGAGTACATGCATGCATATAATGATCTTAACCTAACGCTAGATGCGGGTATTTACGGTAATACGTTCTTTTTATTGACAGGTTTTCATGGCATGCATGTAACCCTTGGAACCGTACTTTTATTTGTAATATTTTTACGGATATTAAAAGGGCACTTTACTAAAGATAAGCACTTTGCTTTTCAAGCAGCTGCTTGGTATTGGCACTTTGTTGATGTGGTGTGGCTGTGTTTGTTTGTATTTGTATATGTGCTGTAGCGTTTATTGGCGAATTATTTGCTTTAATAAAACCAAGTTTAAGCGCTGCAATAACAACAACTAAAACAACGACCGAAAACAATACGCGACGACCTAAAAAGTGAGACATAGGTCGTCCCCCTGTTTTCCCTGAGACCATAATAAACAATGCTCTAAATAAGTTAAAAAGTATAAATATTAACAACTGTACGATAATAATTTTAATAATCACTGAGTTGACCCTTTATGCAGTTAGTTTTATGGCACAAACAAAAGCTTAGCTCACTAATCACACTTTGTATGGTTGTGGTTGTTGTACTTGTATGTGTGCGATTAGGGTTTTGGCAGTTGGAGCGAGGTGAGCAAAAGCAGCAACAACTAACCGCCATTGCTAAGCAACAGACTCGTGGTGTGATGAGCTGGTCTCAATTACTTAACCTGCCTGATAGCTGGAACAAAACTGGTGTATTGGTTGAGTTAAAAGGGCGGTTTGTACAAAACCAATATTGGCTTTTAGATAATCAAGTTTATAACGGACAAGTAGGGTACGACCTACTTGCTTTACTAAAGCCAGACACCGAAGAAAAAGTGATTTTAGTTAATTTAGGATGGGTAAAAGCGCCTATATCTAGAGATGCACTGCCAAAGGTTACTCTGCCTACAGGTGTTTTTATTCTTAAAGCGCAAATAAAAGAAAATAACTTAAGTAGCTTTACGCTTGAAGATAAAACTACAAATAACGACTTACCTACAAGAATCCAATCTATCGACTTGAATATGCTGAGCACTCAAAGCCAGCAATCATTAATTAATTTTATGGTTTACAGACAAGGTACTGGTGATGAGATTGCAACACCTCATTATGAGGCCGTTGTTATGAGCCCTCAAAAGCATAATGCCTACGCTTTGCAATGGTTTTTAATTGCTGTTGCATGTGCTGTTGTGGCTATTTTTGCGAGTAAAAAAAGGACACATAATGAAAAATAATCCCCTTTTGTTGTTTGTGGGTTGCTGCGCTATCCCATTAATTTTGGCATATGGCGCATTAAAGTTTGATTGGTTGCCTACTGCAATTACTAATAATGGCGAGTTTTTAAGCCAAGAAATAAAACTTAAAAATTGGCCGCAAAATAATCCCAAACAATGGACTATCGCACTTAATTATTCAAACGAATGTAACACCCCATGCAGCGAACAACTCAATGCACTTAATAACTTATATGTGGCACTTGGTAAAAACCAAGGCAAGGTTGATATGGCTGTAATGGGAAGCCCCGACAATAAAAATCTACCATGGAAAATTATTACCGAACAACAGAGTTTAAACCCTGCAAGTTTATATTTAATTGATCATATGGGGTTAGTGGTACTTGAATATCCCTTTAAGGTCGAGCCACAAGAAAACCGTTTAGTACAAAAAGGGTTATTAAAAGATCTAAAAAAATTACTTAACTATTCTCGTTCTAGCTAATTAAGTTGAGCTTAAGTTGGAGTATCTGATGTATAAAAATTATAAAAACTTAGTATTAATAACAGGATTACTCGCTTTGATTGTAGTTGCTTTAGGTGCGTACACCCGCTTAAGTGATGCAGGATTAGGGTGCCCCGATTGGCCTGGTTGTTATGGCTTTTTAACGGTACCTAAGCATGAGGCTGACATAGCCTTAGCAGCTCAAAGCTACCCCGATATGATGTTCGAAACCGCAAAAGCGTGGAAAGAAATGATTCATCGCTACTTTGCAGGTGCTTTAGGTTTACTTATTTTAGGTTTATTTGTGTTGGCTTTTTTAAAGCGCCAATATCCAACTACGCCAGTTAAATTGTCTTTGGCTTTACTTCTACTAGTGGTGTTTCAGGCTGCCCTTGGTATGTGGACAGTAACCATGAACCTTCAGCCGCTTATTGTAATGGGCCACTTATTAGGTGGCTTTAGTATTTTGTCACTTATAACGCTTTTATATTTACGGCTAACCGCAAAACCTATTATGGGTGGTGATAGCGGCGCAAAACGCTATTTTGGTTTGAGTTTAGTAGCGCTCAGTGTATTGATTATCCAAATTGCACTTGGTGGTTGGCTGGCTGCAAATTACGCCGCTCCGCATTGTAGTGGTTTGCCATTGTGTAATTACGCACAACCGTTTTCATTGAGTAGCGTATTTCAATTACCACTTGAGCACAGTAATTATGAATTTGGTGTGTTATCGCAGCAAGCGCGTATGTCTATTCATTTATTACACCGCATTTGGGCACTGGTTACTTGCATCGTTCTGGCGCTAATTATGTGGAAAATATACAGCCAAGCGTACTCTAAAAAAATTAAAAATTGCGTGGTGAGCGTATTGCTTACCCTGCTTTGCCAAATTAGCTTAGGGCTTATTTTAGTACATTGGCATATTCCGTTGGGAGTTGCACTGGCGCATAACTTGATGGCTGCCATACTATTATTAAGCATGGTTAGGTTGTGTTATTACCTAAAATCACGCACATAAAGGGGAAATATAATGGCACTTATAATTGATAAAAAAATACTGCTACCCGTTAATACTCAATCGCTAATTTCGCGTACTCATAATTTGCTGCAAGACTACTTAGCAATTAGTAAATTTAAAGTGGTAGCCATGCTGGTACTAACAGCTTGGGTTGGTTTAGCGCTGGCTCCTGATGTAGGGCGCGGTATGGCTGTACAGTTTATTAGCTTGTTAGGTATAGGGCTACTTTCTGCTGCTGCAGCGGTTATTAATC
This sequence comes from Pseudoalteromonas sp. SG45-1, assembly GCF_014164135.1. Classification (NCBI taxonomy): domain Bacteria; kingdom Pseudomonadati; phylum Pseudomonadota; class Gammaproteobacteria; order Alteromonadales; family Pseudoalteromonadaceae; genus Pseudoalteromonas; species Pseudoalteromonas sp. SG45-1. Next base: position 75,692 of record NZ_JACJEP010000016.1, on the reverse strand, counting down.
ATGTGGTTGATAGTGAGATAGACTCAAAAATGGCAAGGACTCGTCATCGTCCTGTGGCTAAAGGGCGTTTAAGTAAAACACATGCGCTTAGTTTTGCAGCTGTTATTGGGGTTGCGGGTTTTATTATGCTAATGGTGTGGGCTAATACCTTAACCGCTATATTAACGTTATTTGCATTGGTAGGTTATGCATTTGTTTATACATCATTTTTAAAGCGTGCTACACCGCAAAATATTGTTATAGGTGGGTTGGCTGGCGCAATGCCTCCATTATTAGGTTGGGTGTCAGAAACAAACCAAATGGCAGCAGCCCCTTGGTTACTTGTAATGATAATATTTACCTGGACTCCGCCACACTTTTGGGCGCTGGCTATAGCGCGAAAAAGTGATTATGAACGCGCTAAAATTCCTATGTTACCAGTAACCCATGGAATCGACTTTTGTAAAACGTGCGTCGTTGCCTACTCTGTTTTACTCGCTGTAGTTTGCGTATTACCTTATTTAATTGGTATGTCTGGATTAATATATTTAATAGGTGCGTGTGTATTAAATGCAGTGTTTATATATAAAGCCGTCAAATTAAAAATTGCTGGAAATGATGAGACTGCAATGGACTTATTTCGTTTTTCGATTATTCATTTAATGGTACTCTTTGTAATCTTATTTATAGATAAATGGCTCACTTTATGAAGCAGTTATGGCTTGGATTAATTGTTGTTTTAGTTTTGTTTTTATCAGCATGTTCAAATGAAAATAGTCCACCAGATGTAGATGCATTAGTTTACGAAAATGCAAAGCCATTGTCTGATTTTACGCTAAACGATCAGCGCGGCGAATTAGTGACTAAGCAACAATTTTTAGGACAGTGGAATTTAGTATTTTTAGGCTACACAAGCTGCCCAGATATTTGTCCATTAACACTTGCTAAGTTAAATGCTGTTTATAAAAACTTACAAGCAGATTATCCGCTGCAAATTTGGTTTTTATCGGTTGATCCAAAACGCGATACACCAGCTAAACGAAAGCAATATATAGATTACTTTAATCCTGACTTTTTAGCTGTATCAGGGGAGCATAAACACCTTTTTCCTGTTGTTAGAGAGCTTGGTTTAATTTACGCCATTAGCGATAGTAGTGAATCAGAATATGCAGTTGATCATAGTGCTTCGGTCGCTATGGTTGATCAAAATGGAGCGGTTAGAGCTATTTTTAAACCAGAATTCAAACAAGGTAGTGTGCCATTAATTAATGCGACGACTTTAACGAAAGAGTTTAAAAAAATAGCCGATTACTACAAAAACTAGTTTTTACTTTTTACCAATTTGAAAGGAGCTTTAGGCTCCTTTTTTTGTTTTTTAACGACGATTTAAATTTAATTAAGCATTTTATGGCAATTTTAATAACTAGGGCTAAGCTTTTGTTATGAATTGAATTGACAGGGAATGCACCTACTAAATGCTAAAACTTCCAAGCGAACTTGCTATTACGCAAGTTGAAACACTACATCAAGATTTATTGCACGAACTCAATAGCAACGATGATATCTGTCTTGATATTAACGATGTGATTTCTGCTGATACTGCCTCAATTCAACTTTTATGCGCCTTACAAAAACACCTACTTACCATACAGCACAAAATCATTTGGGTAGGCAGTAGCGAGGCCTTAACACATACAATCAATAAACTTGGCTTAAGCCAATACTTAACAACCGAAAGTAAAAGTTAGGGGTATATATGAAAAGAATTTTAGCGGTTGATGACTCAGCATCGATGCGTCAAATGGTGAGCTTTACATTAAAAACCGCAGGGTTTGATGTAACCGAAGCTAAAGATGGCAGTGAAGCTCTCGCTATTGCAAAGCAGCAAGACTTTGATGCCGTGATCTCAGATGTAAACATGCCAATAATGGATGGAATTACATTAATACGAGAGCTGCGTACTTTGCCTAGTTATAAATTTACACCATTACTGATGCTTACAACTGAGTCGGGTTTAGAAAAAAAAGTAGAAGGTAAAGCTGCTGGGGCAACAGGCTGGATTGTTAAACCATTTAATCCCGATCAGCTACTAGCGGTAATTAAAAAAGTTATTCGCTAAGGAGCGCAGTGTGAGTATAGATTTAAGTCAATTTTTTGAAGTTTTCTTTGAAGAGAGTTTTGAAGGCCTAGATACCATGGAGGCTGAGCTATTAAACTTAGTGCCAGGTGAGGAAGATTTAGAAACTATCAACACTATTTTTAGAGCTGCTCACTCAATAAAAGGAGGCAGTGGGACATTTGGTTTTAGCTCCGTTGCTGACTTTACTCATGTACTTGAAACATTACTAGATCAAATTCGCCAAGGTGAACGAGAGCTTAGTACCGAGCATGTTAATTTATTACTCAAAGCTGTGGATTGCTTACGCGCTTTACTTGCTGCACTTCAAGGTGAACAAGAGCCAGATTTAACCGAAGCAGATTTGTTAAAAGTACAATTTGAACATGTACTTGGAATGAAAAATGAAACACATGAGAATAAACCTCAAAGCTGTGAAGAGCAAACAAGTAGTAATACCTATCAAATAGACTTTAAACCTCATCATCATTTATTTAAAACAGGAAACGAGCCACTGTATATGATCAGTGAGCTTGAAGAGCTAGGTGAGTTAGAAACCACAGTATTTTACGATGAAGTTCCAGAAATCACCGATTTAAGTAGTGATGAATGTTTTTTACATTGGCGCTTTTTTTTAAGCACTAGCCATGATGAAAAAGCCATAAAAGAAGTGTTTGAATGGGTTGAAGACGATGCCGATATAAAAGTTGAATTATGTGGCGGCTTATTTGGCAATGATGAGCCAATACAACCTAATCAAGATGAGATACCTAAAGCTGTTGAGCTTGAAGAACCCGATTCAATAAAAGTAGCTGAGTTACCAAGTAAGCCACAGCAACCCGTTGCTAATAAAGATAAAAAACCTACAAGTGCACCAGAATCTACCTCTATACGTGTTGGCATTGATAAAGTTGATTCGTTAATAAATATGGTAGGTGAACTTGTTATTACACAAGCCATGCTAAATCAACTCAGCGAACAAGAAATCACACCAGCCACAATCACTTTACTACAAGAAGGCTTAGCACAACTTGCACATAATACGCGTGATTTACAAGAAAATGTGATGCGTATTCGTATGCTCCCAATTAATTTTGTATTTAGTCGTTTTCCTCGATTAGTGCGAGATATAGCGCAAAAGCTAAATAAGCAGGTTGAGCTAAAGCTGATTGGAGAGCAAACCGAGCTTGATAAAACAGTAATGGAAAAAATATCTGACCCTATGGTGCATTTAGTAAGAAACTCACTTGATCATGGGTTAGAGACTGTTGAGCAAAGACTGGCGGCAGGTAAAGATCCCGTTGGCACAGTAACCTTAAATGCATTTCATCAGGGTGGAAACATCGTTATTGAAATAATGGATGATGGGCAAGGGTTAAATACAAAAAAAATAAAAGAAAAAGCCATCGCTAACGAATTAATCTCAGCTGATAACCATCTCAGTGACGATGAAATAAATGAGCTTATTTTTATGCCCGGCTTTTCGACAATGGATGAGGTAAGTGACTTATCTGGTCGTGGAGTTGGGATGGATGTTGTTAAGCGAAATATCCAATCATTAAATGGCTCAGTGGAAGTAACCTCAGCGCCCGGTGTTGGTTCTACGTTTACTATTAGATTACCCCTTACTCTCGCTATTTTAGATGGGCAATTAGTTAAGGTGGCTCAGCATACTTATATTATTCCGCTCATTTCTATTGTGGAGTCACTGCAAATTGATATTGCAAAAGTGAGTCGAGTGGGTAAAAGCCTTGATGTATTGAGGCTTCGAGACGAATACATTCCTATATTAAGACTCTACGATATTTTTAATCATAAAAATGCTATTGAATCACTCGATAAAACGCTGCTTGTTGTTGTAGAAACAGATAACCAAAAGGTGGGTTTATTAGTTGATGATTTACTGTCTCAACAGCAGGTTGTTATTAAAAGTTTAGAGGCAAACTACCATAAAGTGGATGGCGTATCGGGTGCTACCATTTTAGGAGATGGGCGTGTATCGCTGATTGTGGACATTAGCGGCTTAATAAAGCTCTCAGGCTTAAAAAAGCCAGGTAGCCAAGAACTAACTATTGAAACGCAAGCCACTTTGGAGGCGTTATGAGCTCAGATCAAAGCCAGTTAAGTAACCAATTAAGTCTTCAGCAACAGCAAGGTGTAAAACAGTTTTTAACTTTTATTATGGCTGATGAAGAATATGGCGTTGATATTTTAACAGTACAAGAAATTCGCAGTTGGGAAGAAATTACAGTACTGCCCAATGCACCTGAATTTGTAAAAGGCGTTATTAATTTACGCGGAACAATAGTGCCAATTATTGATTTACGGTTGCGCTTTGGATTACCAAGTGTCGACTATGGACCATTAACGGTGGTTATCGTTGTCAAAATAGAATTTGAACTAGGTAGTAAAATTATAGGTGTTGCTGTTGATGCCGTCTCTGATGTTTACAGTATTGCGGAGCAAGATGCGAAAGCGGTTCCTAGTTTGTCTGAATCGAGTAATTGTGAATATGTAGCTGGGTTGGTGAATGTTGGTGAAAAAATGGTAGCGCTAATTGACCTGCAAAAAACAATGAATATTTAGCAAATAGAAACTAAATGAATAATAAACTTAAAGGTGGTGATGAGCATGGGATGGTTTAGTAATCCAAAGCAGTCAAAATCAAGTAATGATTTAATTGTAGACGCATTGAATAAATCATTAGCGGTGATTGAATTTGAACCTAACGGAAAAATAATTACTGCAAATATGAATTTTCTAAACGCGATGGGCTATCGTCTTGAGGAGGTTCAAGGTCAGCATCACTCGATGTTTGTTGACCCAGATGAAGCTCAGGGCAACGATTATAAAAACTTTTGGCAACGCCTGCGTAATGGCGAGTTTATCTCAGATGAGTTTAAGCGTAATGCTAAAGGTGGAACTGAGGTATGGATCCAAGCAACTTATAACCCAATTGTTGATGAGCAAGGGCAAGTATTAAAAGTAGTTAAGTTTGCCACCGACGTGACTGAGCAAAAGTTAATAACAGCAGAAGCTTCAGGGCAAATTAGTGCTATAAGTAAATCTCAAGCGGTTATCGAATTTAATTTAGATGGCACTATTATTGATGCCAATGCTAACTTTTTAAATGCGCTTGGCTATCAACTTAGCGAGATTAAAGGCCAGCACCATAGGCTTTTTATTGATCCCGAACATGCAAATAGTATCGAATATAAAGAATTTTGGGCCAAACTAGGTCGCGGTGAATTTGATTCAGGGGAATATTTAAGAATAGGAAAGCAGGGTCAGGAGGTTTGGATTCAAGCATCTTATAATCCAATTTATGATATGAACGGTAAGCCGTTTAAAGTGATTAAATATGCATCTGATATTACTGAACAAAAAGAGCTTGAAAAGGCATCTCGCAAAGCAGCCGATTTAGCAAATGCGCTTAAAGTTTGCCAAGCAAACGTAATGATTGCTGATGAAAACCTTAAAATAGTATTTGTGAACGACCGTGTTCAGCAAATGCTAAAAGTCCGCGAAAAAGAATTACAAACCGTATTGCCAAGCTTTTCTGTTGATAATTTAATTGGCACCTGTGTTGATGATTTTCATAAGCACCCTAATCATCAACGTGATTTATTAAAAAACCTAGATAAGCCCTATAAAGCCGAGCTACTGTTAGCAGGTGTTACTTTTACCTTGATTGCTTCACCTTGGATCAGTCAAGACGGAAAGCATTTAGGCACCATTGTTGAGTGGGAAGATAGAACCAATGAAGTTGCGCTTGAAAAAGAAATCGCTGAGCTTATTGGTGCTGCAGGTAATGGCGAATTAGATACAAGAGTTGCAGAAGACGGGAAGGAAGGGTTCTTTTTACGTTTGGCTCAAGGATTAAATAGCTTAGTTAAAATAGTTGATGATGCCGTTGCCGACACTGGCAATATGCTCGATGCGATGGCAAGTGGTGATTTATCAAAACGTATTGAAAAAGAATACAAAGGTTCATTTGATAAACTTAAACGCGACGCAAATGCTACGGCAGATAAATTAACAGAAGTGATTAATCGCATAAATTCATCGGCAACGTTAGTAGCCAGTGGTGCAGAAGAAATTTCTCAAGGTAATGCTGATTTAAGCCAACGTACAGAAGAGCAAGCCTCGTCACTTGAAGAAACAGCTTCAAGTATGGAGGAAATGACCAGTACCGTTCGTCAAAATGCTGATAACGCAAAAGTAGCAAACGACTTGGCAGAAGAAACCTGTGAAAAAGCGATTCAAGGTGGTGAAGTTGTTAATAGAGCAGTTACGAGCATGTCGGCAATTAATGAGTCGAGCAAAAAAATTGCAGATATTATCGGTGTAATAGACGAAATCGCGTTTCAAACGAATTTATTAGCGCTTAATGCCGCTGTAGAGGCAGCAAGAGCGGGTGAGCAAGGTCGAGGCTTTGCGGTTGTTGCAGGTGAGGTTCGTAATTTAGCGCAGCGCTCTGCGGGCGCAGCGAAAGAAATTAAAGAGTTAATACGAGATAGTGTAGGCAAAGTAGCTGATGGCTCTCAATTAGTTAATGAGTCGGGCGCTACACTTAAAGAGATTGTTGTGTCGGTGCAAAGAGTGACGCAAATGATTTCTGATATTACAGAGGCATCTGAAGAACAAAGTGCGGGTATTGAGCAAGTTAACAAAGCTATTTCTCAAATGGACGAAATGACGCAACAAAATGCCGCTCTAGTAGAGCAAGCCTCTGCTGCTGGTGAGTCTATGGCTGAGCAAGCTAATGAGATGCGCCGATTACTTAACTTTTTCTCAGTAGATCAGCAAGAGATGACAATGATGTCATCAACTATGCGAACCCCTGAACTATCTCATAAGCCGCAAAGTCGTTTTGTGAGTAATAAGCCAAGGGGCGATAACTTTGTAGACTCAGCTGATGAGTGGGAAGAGTTTTAATATTTAGCCTTTTTATGCCTCGTCTAATAAATAGTTACAGCGAGGCACTACTTGTTAGCGTTAGGTTTAATTGGGAGCGGACAATGAAAGAGTTTTTGTGTACCGACCGCGACTTTAAGGAAATTGCCAGTTTAGTTTACAGCGCATGTGGAATTGTATTAGGGGATCATAAGCGAGAGATGGTTTATTCACGCTTAGCAAGACGTATTAGGGAGCGTAAATTAACTGATTTTAAAGCTTACTTAGAGTATTTAAATAGCCATAAAGATCAGGAATTTGATGCCTTTATTAATGCAATAACAACGAACTTAACGTCTTTTTTTCGTGAAATACATCACTTTGAATTTATAAAATCTGAGCTTGTACCTGCTCTTTTAAAGGCAAATAAAAACAGTAAGCGAGTAAGAATCTGGTCTGCAGGTTGCTCCACAGGGGAAGAGCCTTACAGTTTGGCGATGACTTTAAATAACGCATTTCCGAGCAATTGGGATGTAAAAATACTAGCAACCGATTTAGATTCTAATGTATTGGCAAAAGCACAAAAAGGTATTTACACCGCAGCGAATGTTAATGGCTTAGATGACGTGCAACTTAAGCGTTGGTTTTTAAAAAGCAAAGACGGTGAAAATTATAAAGTTAGAGATAAACTAAAAGAGTCTATTTCTTTCAAGCGTTTAAACTTATTACAAGACTGGCCAATGAAAGGATCATTTGATCTTATTTTATGTCGTAATGTTGTTATTTACTTTGATAAAGAAACAAAAGATCAGCTTTTTAAGCGTTACGCCAATATATTAAATGAACAAGGTTATTTGTTTTTAGGTCACTCAGAAAGTATGGGTAAAGAGCATTCACAATTCAAAAACTTAGGGAAAACTATGTACCAAAAGGGACAAAATGCACGCTGAGTTTAGGCCGGTATTACCTAACTTTGAACATATTAAACGATACTGGGATTCGGGCCGAGGTAGCGTTGTTGCTAAAGTACTTCCGGGTGAGTTTTATGTTTCTAAAAATAATGAACTGATCTCTACAGTTCTGGGTTCGTGTATTGCGGCTTGTGTATACGATGAAGTACTTGGTATTGGCGGGATGAATCACTTTATGTTACCAATTCAAAAGGGAGTAGAACTTAAAAATGCGCATAGTTTAAGTTGTCGGTACGGTAATTGGGCTATGGAGTATCTTATAAACGAAGTTTTAAAAAATGGCGCGTCTCGGTGTAACCTAAAAGTAAAACTTTTTGGCGGGGGGAAAATTATTAGTGCGATGACTGATATAGGGCTGGGTAATATTAGTTTTGCAGCAGCGTATATTAAAGAAGAGGCATTAAATCTAGTTGCCCATGATATGGGGGGGCCGTGGCCGCGAAAAATATTTTTTCACCCGAACACTGGTAAAGTTCATATGAAAAAACTTAAAAACCTACATAATAATACGATTGAAAAACGCGAAGTCCGTTACTTACAAAACCTTAAAAAGCAAGAAGTAGTAACCGATATAGAGCTGTTTTAGGAGTATGCATGATTAAAGTATTAATAATTGACGACTCCCCTTTAATTAGGCGTTTACTCACTGAAATATTACAACAAGCTAAAGACATTACAGTAGTGGGGAGTGCTGAGGATCCCTACGAAGCTCGCGAAATGATAAAAAAACTCAGTCCTGATGTATTAACGCTCGACGTAGAAATGCCAAAAATGGATGGTATTAGTTTTTTAAAAAACTTAATGCGATTAAGACCAATGCCAGTAGTGATGATTTCAACACTGACACAAAAAGGCTCTCCTATCACACTAGAAGCGCTCGAATTAGGGGCTGTTGATTTTATAGCTAAGCCTACTAATAACGTAAGAGAGCAATTGAGCCAATATGCATCACTTGTCCAACAAAAGGTGCGAATAGCTGCTGGAGCAAGAGTAAGAAGCTATAAAAAAACGGTCGTCACAAATGAGCCTATTAATACTCATTCTCAGTTTTTACTTAATAAAGTAATAGCGATAGGTGCTTCAACGGGGGGGACTGAGGCTATAAAAGAAGTGCTTATTAAAATGCCACAAAATTGCCCGCCAATTGTAATTACTCAGCATATTCCTCCTGTGTTTAGCGCTTCATTTGCTGAGCGAATGAATCGTACATGCACGATAAATGTGAAAGAAGCTGAACATGGCGATAAGCTTAGCGCAGGCTGGGCTTATATAGCACCGGGTGGGTTTCATTTAAGTATTAAAAAACGAGGTGTTAGCTTGTATTGCCAGCTTGATGATGGCGAGCCGGTGAACAGACATAAACCTGCGGTAGATGTGTTGTTTAACTCATTAGTTGAAACTGGGGCTAAAAACGTAGTTGCAGCCATACTAACAGGAATGGGGAGTGATGGCGCAAAAGGTTTACTTGCACTAAAACAAAACGGAGCACATACCTTGGCTCAAGATGAGTATTCGTCTGTGGTATGGGGTATGCCTAAAGCAGCTGCTGAGCTAAATGCAGCTGACGAGATAGTTGCGCTGGATAAAATAACCCAGCGGCTTTTACATCAGGCCGTTAAGGTTTAGATGCTTCAATTACCCAAGGCTGCGAAAACCAAAAGTAATCACCAGGGCTTGAAATAGAAGGGGCCGTGCAATTAAAACGAGAACGCCCTTTATTAAGCACCTTTGGTGAGGTGATTTCGACAGTATTTTTAGTTATCCATTTTAAATCTGCTTGGCCTACGCTTGATACATAACAGGCAAATTGGCTCTTATGAAAATCACCCATCTTAAATTCCATTGTGAGCGTGGGTGGATTTTGCTGTGTAACGCTATCTTGATAAGTTAAATTGGTGATATTAAACGCGCGTGAGTTGAGCTTAGTAATAAGGGTTTCTAGCTTGCTGTAAAAGCCTGATGCAGGAAAACGCGGCAAGCGGCTAAAATTAGAATCTTTATTTACAGCGCCTGAGTGCTGGCCAATACCCACAAAACCAAGCTCTGTCACGAGTGCTTGCAGCTCGTTATTAAACTCACCATACGGGTATGCTAAGTATTTATAGTCGTGGCCTATTTCTTCTTTTATGCGCTTTTGAGAGTTAAGAATATCTTGCTTAATACGTGATTGCCATTGTGCATCGGTTTCGTTTTCAAGCTTAAGGTGTAAGTAATCATGTTGTCCGCTATGATTGGCTATTAATGCCCCTTTTTTAGATAATTCTTTGAGCTTATCCCACCCCATTACGTAACTCATACCTTCGTCTATTAATTTAGGATTTACAAAGATAGTGTACGGGTAGCCAAACTTTTCTAAAATAGGTGCGGCTTGTTCATAGTTATTGTTATAGCCATCATCAAAGGTGATGGCGAGAGTTTTATCAGGTAAAGTTTCACCTTGTTGAAGCGCGCTAATTAACTCATTAAGAGGAATAACGTTAAAGTTGTGCTCTTTTAAATAGCTTAAGTGCTCCGTAAATGTATTGGCGCTAACGCTCGTGACAGCGGGTAGGGTTTCACTAACATGATGATACTGTAAAATAATGGCTGCTTGAGCCCGTACAGATACACTAATGAGGATAAATAACACTAAATGAAACAATTTCTTATACATAATAAGGCACACCATAAAAGCTTGCTGTTGTTAGCGGGTCCGATGATACTATCAAATATCACAGTGCCGTTGTTAGGAATTGTTGATACTGCTGTAATTGGGCACTTAGGAAGCGCTCACTACTTAGCTGGAATTGCCCTTGGCTCTGCAGTTATATCTATTTTATTTTGGCTTGCTGGTTTTTTAAGAATGAGCACCACGGGACTCGTGGCACAAGCATACGGAAAAAACGATTTAACCCAACTTGCCGCTTTACTTAAACGAAGCCTATTGCTTGCAAGCGCAGTGGCCGTGCTATTAATTGTGTTATCCCCATTAATAAAGCACGCTATTGCTTACCTCTCCGCAGCCAATGGCGACGTACTTAACCAAGCTTATCAGTATTTTAGCATTCGTATTTTTAGTGCTCCAGCAGCATTATGTAATTTAGTGTTACTGGGTTGGATGCTTGGTGTGCATTATGGTCGAGGTCCATTTTATTTATTACTCGTCACTAATATCGTTAATATAGTGCTCGATATTTATTTTGTTGTTTATTTAGATTGGGCAGTTGCAGGCGCTGCATGGGCGTCACTTATTGCTGACTATACAGCACTAGTATTTGCACTGTTTTTAGTGGCTAAACTAGCTAAAAAACAAGACATTGATCTAAATGTACCGAATTGGTTGAGTATTAGCAAAATGGCTGAATTATTGAGTTTGAATAGAGATATATTTATTCGCTCTTTAATACTGCAATTATGCTTTAGTTTTATGACATTTTACGCGGCGCGTATAGGCGAAACTACATTAGCTGCTAATGCTGTCTTACTTAATTTTTTAATGTTGGTGAGCTTTGCTCTTGATGGCGTTGCTTACGCCTCTGAGGCAAAAGTAGGGCAAGCGAAAGGCCAAGGAAGTGTTAAAAACATAGAGCTGTGGGTTAAAATAAGCGTATTTTGGGGTATGCTTTTTGGTGTGTTATATAGCCTATTTTTTGCATTATTTGGCAACACCATAATCAAGCTTTTAACCAATGTGCCAGAGGTTATTCAAGAGGCAACGCATTATTTACCATGGATAGTAGTATTACCAATTTTGGCCATGAGTTGCTTTTTGTTTGATGGTGTTTTTGTAGGGCTTACGCGAGCAAAGAACATGCGTAACAGTATGATACTTTCAGCTGGAGTTGGCTTTTTTGGTGTGTTTTGGGTGTTTATAGACTTGCAAAATAACGGGTTATGGCTGGCTATGAGCTGTTTTATGTTAATGCGCGGGGTTACATTAATAATTAAATATCACCACTTAAAAATAAATAATCAGCTATTAGATTAAATAAATGGTTTATTTCCAGAGATCGGGGTCATGGTGTTTAGGGCCCATATCTTTTAAAACTTGTGAAAAACGATTGGCAAAAATACCGCAGTAGCCCCAACCGGCAAAAAATAATGCGGGGAGTAAAATTATAACGCCAATTATTTGTAAGCTGTAGTGGGTGTAATACCCAATAGATATGAATATCACGGCTAGCACAAACAGTGCTAAGCCGCGAAAAAAGCGCTTTAAGCTCAGCTTAGGATTGCTCCCTAAGCGATAGATAAGCTGCTTTAGCATTTACAAGGCCTAATAGTAAGAGTGATCGCCCGCTTCGTGTTCTGTTATATCAGCAACACCGGTGATTTCTTCAAACTTAGCTATCATTTCTTTTTCAATGCCTTCTTTTAGTGTTACATCGATCATAGAACAACCATTACAACCACCACCAAACTGAAGTATAGCTATACCTGCAGCTGTAATCTCAACAAGGCTTACTTGACCACCGTGGTTAGCAAGTTGTGGATTTACTTCGGTTTCTAGCATGTGCTGTACACGTTCGTTTAACGATGCATCGTCACCTATTTTACGCGCCTTTGCATTTGGTGCTTTTAGCGTTAACTGAGTACCCATTTTGTCGGTAACAAAATCGATTTCAGCTTCTTCTAAAAATGGAGCACTTTCTGCATCTACAACGGCATCAAAACCGTTAAAGTTTAGGCGAATATCGCTCGCTTCTACAGCGTCTTCTGGACAATAAGACACACCACATTCCGCTTGTGATGAACCAGGGTTTACAACAAACACACGAATATTGGTTTGTTGTGATTGATCTGCTAATAGTTTAGCAAAATGCGCTTGCGCTGTTTCGGAAATAGAAATCATAAAACCATCTATACTTGACTAAATTACTCGGATACTGCGTATCATACTCCGCTCATCGTGTTGCGGCTAGTGTTGAGCGTAAAAAGTTGGCATCTATTTTAAGCAATGGTAGCGTGCAAACAACGAACATTTTTTGAGTGATTTATATGCGTTTTGTATTAACATTAATGGTGGTGTTGCTTAGCTTTTCAAGTGTAGCTAAGCCACTTTCGTATTATTTTGAACAAGATGTAAAATTTGACCCTTCAATTCCTACTCCTGAGCAAGTACTCGGTTACGAAGTAGGAGAGTGGCACGTGAGACACGATCAGCTCGTACGTTATATGGAAATACTTGCTGATAAAAGCGACCGTATAAATTTTGAAGTGATTGGCCGCACACATGAACAACGCCCCCTTGTCATGCTAACAATTACAGCAGCTGATAAGTTATCAAGCATAGAGCAGACACGCCAAGCTCACTTAGCACGCTTAAGTAACGATGGATCAGATGCTAATTCTACAAAGCAGCCTGCCGTTGTATGGATGGGGTATAGTGTGCATGGTAATGAGTCATCAGGTAGTAACTCATCTTTGCTGGTGGCATATTACTTAGCTGCTGCACAAGGTACTGAAATAGATGAGCTATTAAACAACACGGTTATTTTACTCGACCCTTCGCTTAATCCTGACGGACTTGCTCGTTTTGCTAACTGGGCCAACAGTAACCGAGGTATGAACTTATCAAGCGACCCTAAAACCCGTGAACATGTTGAAAACTGGCCAAGTAGTCGTACCAATCATTACTGGTTTGATTTAAATCGTGACTGGTTATTACTACAACACCCTGAATCGCGCGCGCGTATTGCTAAATTTCATCAGTGGAAACCAAATGTCTTAACCGATTTTCATGAAATGGGACCAAACAGCAGTTACTTTTTTCAGCCAGGTATTCCTAGTCGTAAGCATCCTATAACACCGGATGAAAATGTGACGTTAACTAAAGCGATTGCTAACTATCACGCAAAAACGTTAGATGAAAACAACGCACTGTACTTTACTGAAGAAAGCTTTGACGACTTCTATTACGGTAAAGGTTCAACCTATCCCGATGTAAATGGTGGCATAGGCATTTTATTTGAGCAAGCAAGTTCTCGCGGGCATATCCAAGACACTATAAATGGACCTTTGAGCTTTCCCTTTACTATTAAAAATCAACTATTAACGAGTTTATCTACCTTTAAAGCCGCTGTTGATAACCGCCAAGCATTACTTGATTACCAAGCTAAGTTTTATAATCAAGCTACTGATTTAGCCAGTGATGAAAGCTTTGAAGGTTATGTTATTGAGGGCGCGGATGACAACACTCGTATTAAAGATTTTTTAGGGTTGTTGAAACAGCATCAAATAGATGCTTTTTCGCTTACTAAATCACTCAAGGCAAATGGCAACAACTATACAACCAATAGCTACTTTGTGCCCTTAGCCCAGCCACAGTACCGCCTAATAAAAGCTATTTTTAGCGAGCAAAAAAACTTTGCTGATAACACCTTTTATGACGTATCTGGCTGGACTTTAGCGCATGCGTTTAACTTACCTTTTGCAAAAGTAAAAAGCAGTTGGGGTTTAGAGGTTGCAAGTACACCGTGGCAAAAAGCGGTAAAACCTTCTTTTGCTTCACTTGAGCAAGGCTATGCGTTTGGCTTTTCGTGGGATGATTACCTAGCACCTAAAATGCTAAACAGCCTGTTAAAGCAAGGTATTAAAGCGCGTGTAGCGCTAAGCCCATTAACAGCCAAATCAAACTCAAGTGAAGTAAGCTTTGATGCTGGTAGTATTATTGTGCCAGCAGGCTTACAAACGAATAATGATTGGGTTGGAATATTAAATAAAGCACAAAGCGAGTTTGGAATTGCAATCAAGCCTATTAACTCAGGGCTTACAAGCAAAGGAGCCGATTTAGGGTCTCGTACAATGGCGGTTGTTAGCGAGCCAAAAGTATTATTGGTAGGTGGTAAAGGCGTAAGCCAGTACGAAGCTGGGGAAGTATGGTATTACCTCGATCGCTTTGTAGGTGTTGCGCCAACAATTGTTGAAATGGAGCGTTTAAACTCTATTGAACTCAGTAATTACAGCCATATAGTACTTGCTCATGGTAACTACAATAGCTTATCTGATACCGACAAAGTGGCTATAAAAAGCTGGGTAAGAAAAGGCGGCGTTATTTGGGGTCACAAAGGCGGTGCTAAATTTTTAGCTGATCAGCAATTACTTAAAGCAAGCTATCTATCACGCCAAGATGTAGCAAGTGCATTTAAAACAAAAGGTTTAAGCTACGCCGATAAGGACCATTTAGCAGGACGTCAACGCATTGCAGGTGCTATTTTTAATACTAATGTAGATTTAACTCATCCGCTTACATTTTCACTTAAGCGCAATACATTGCCCGTATTCAAAAACAGTACTTGGTTGCTAGAAGTTTCCGATGCGCCATTCGTAAATGTACTTACCTACACTAAAAACCCATTATTGGCAGGTTTTACTGATGCCGTTAATGTTGATCAAGTTGCTGGTGGTGCTGGCTTAATTGCGCACTCATATGGACGAGGCACTGTGATTGGTATGACTGACGACCCTGTATTTAGGGGTTACTGGTATGGGACTAGTCGACTACTAAGCAATGCGTTATTTTTTGGTCATACGTTTCGTGCAAATGGCGAATAATACCAATTCGCTTAATTAAGTAATCTATTTTGAGGATGGAAAAACGCGTTGATAGCTAGGCAAAAAATTCGCTATTTAGTTGTTCTCGGCAATTTCTTCTGCATTGCTCTACCTTCTGCATCCATGCAGTCGTAAATGAGAATTTTTTAACACAGGTAGCGACACGTTTAGCCCCGCAAAATGATTAAGTATTATTGCGGATTGGTTTAATACTTTTTAATAATTAAATAGGCGTTAAGCAAGTTGTAAAAGCCCACACTTGTTTAGCGCCTGCTTGTTTTAGTGCACTAGTAGCTGCGTTTAATGTTGCCCCTGTCGTCATCACATCATCAACAATAGCGACTGTTTTACCGGCCATATCCTGTGTACAAATAAAGGCATTTTTTAAGTTTCTTATACGCTTTGCTTTGGATAGCTCCGACTGAGCTTGTGTTTTTTTATCGCGAATAAGAACATTACTTAGTGGGGCGTAATTAGCTAAACAGGGTTGCCAAACTTGGCTTACCTGATTAAATCCGCGAGTAATAAAGCGGCTTTTATGAAGAGGTAAAATAATAAAGGTATCTGGCAAGTTAGGGCTTTGCTCAAAAAACTGCGTTAACTGTTTTTGTATAATTTGCTGCAATGCCTTTTTATAATGAATTTGATTATTAAATTTTAGCCTTTTAAGCCAATGCTCAAAGGGAGGTTGATAAAAAGCGCATGCAAATAATTTATCAAACTCGCAATTAGGAAACATCTCAATAATATCAGGTCGATGCAATAAACTCGTATGCTTACTAAAATCAAACAATGGTAAATCTTCAAGGCAATAATCACATAGCCCTAAAGAGGTCGCAATCGAGTTTTGACACTGCACGCAATAAGAGGGAAATAACCAATTTAAAACGGCTTTTTCACAGACTCGCTCCTTGCATTGCAATCGCCTTTTTAAACGTTATGATGAGCCTAAGTTTGGTAAAGGTTAGGCAAATATGCAAAATGAGTTAGTGTTATTACATGGTTGGGGAATGAATCAGGGCGTATGGCAGTTAGTACAGCCAGAACTTGAGTTTTTATATTCAGGAAATGTACGTAGCCATGACCTACCTGGGTTTGGTAATAGCGATGTGTGCCCAAGCCCTTATACTTTGCATGATGCAGCAGAAATTTTGAGTAAGCAATTAAAGCCGAAGAGCATTTTAATGGGATGGTCGTTAGGTGGATTATTTGCACTTTATATTTCGAAGCATTGGCCTGAAAAGGTATCTAAAGTTATTTTAATAGCATCGACTCCTTTTTTTGCAGAGGCAGATAATTGGCCTGGAATAAAAGCGAATGTATTGGCGCAGTTTAAAGAGCAGTTAGTTAATCATCGAGAAAAAACAATAGAGCGCTTTTTAGCTATTCAAGCAATGGGTAGCGAGTCGGCGCGTGATGATATAAAGCAGCTTAAACAATTGCTAAATCAGTACAGCGCACCCCAAAGCGATGCCCTGAGTGCTGGTTTAGATATTTTACAAAACGACGATTTACGTGACTTATTTACTCATTGCCCAGTCCCTATTAGAGGAGTATTTGGCCGGCTTGATGCTTTAGTACCTTATAAAGCTATTAGCAAAATGTCAGCACTAAATACTGAGTTTGAATATGAAGTACTAGATAAAGCATCCCATGCACCATTTATTTCTCATAAAAGTGAGTTTTTATCTGTCGTTAAATCAATGCTTTAAAATAGAGCTAAGAATAGCGCTGTTTAAAGCTTTATTTTGAGCAGAACCTGAGCGATAATTAAACAATGTTTATTTGGTGGAGGTTTTAATATGCCAATCGGATCAGTATTTAATAGTGGTATAGAAGGGTTTAACCGAGCTAGCCAAGGTATTGAAAAAGCCAGTGCTGAGATTAACCGTGCCAGTATAGAACAACAAGATGACGCGCAATTAGCGCAGCAACGTCAGCTTACGGCAGCACGCCCTGAAGAGGCGATTACTGCACCAGTAGCACAACCAGCTCGTGTTGATGAAGCGCTTGTTAACTTAAAAGTTGAAGAATTTAATGCCAAGGCAAACACGCAATCAATTCAAACGGCCGATGATGTACTTGGCACGTTAATCGATATTAAAGTTTAGTATTATGAATATTGTCACGCCATTTCCGTCTATCAATATAAACACCGCAAATGTTTATACGGAAACCGCACGGCGTGACAACCAACTACGCGAAGTTATTCCGGCTCCCGCATCTAGTAGCGCAAGTAATACAGAAACCAAAGCGCAAAGTGATGCTGAAAAAGCAAAATTGCCAGGCAGTAGCGATGGTGCGACGTATAACGCAACGGGAAAAATAGCAGACGAAAAGTCAGTTCAGCAGCGCGATGGAAACTCAGAAAATCCTGAGGGCACTGAGCAAGAAAGTGAAGCAATCGAGAAAAAAGAATCTGAGCAAGAAGAGCTGCAATTAGAACAAGAACAACAACAAATTACAGAACTAAAAGCACGGGATACTGAAGTACGAATACACGAACAAGCACACGCTTCTGTAGGCGGGCAATATGCTGGCTCGCCAAGTTATGAGTATCAACGTGGCCCAGATGGTACTAACTACGCAGTTGGCGGAGAAGTACAAATAGATGTATCAGAAATTCCGGGTGACCCGCAAGCGACTATAGACAAAATGCAAACGGTACGCGCTGCCGCATTAGCGCCTGCAGAGCCTTCGGGAGCTGATCGCTCTATTGCTGCAGATGCTACGCAAAAGCTAGCAGCCGCTCAAGCTGAGCTTGCACAACCTGAAAAAGAAGACGACGAAGACGCAAAAAGTAAACTTGAAGCGTCATTCTCTAGCGATGAAAGCAGCGATACAAAAACAGCTAAAAGTGACGAGCAAACACGTGATGCCGATGTTGAAGCACGGGCGGGGCGTATTGCTAACTTTTATCAAATGGCTACATCGCCAGCGAGCCAAAGTAGTTTTTCAGCGTTAAGTTAATAATTAGCAAAACATAACCACAAAAAAACCGCTTACGCGGTTTTTTTCGTTTTAGCTTAGTTGTACAAGTATTATTTTTTTACTTTAGCATTAGCGAACGCATCGGCAAATGCATTGCCCATTAACGCATTACCGTTGTCACGTTTAGGCTTTGCAGCGCGAGGTTGCGAATTATTAGCACGTGCTTGTGGCTTTTGCGTAGCTGGAGCTGCTGACTTATTACTTGTGTCAATATCGTCATCTAAGCGCATAGTAAAGCTTATGCGTTTACGTGCAGCGTCTACTTCAACAACTTTAACCTTTACAATATCACCAGCTTTAACAACTTCACGCGGATCTGATATAAATTTATTCGTGATTGCTGAAATATGCACTAAACCATCTTGGTGAACACCTACATCAACAAACGCACCAAAATTAGCAACGTTTGAAACCACGCCTTCTAAAATCATACCTGGTTTTAGGTCACTAATTTTTTCAACACCGGCTTTAAACTCAGCTGTTTTAAATTCAGGTCTAGGATCTCGACCAGGTTTATCAAGCTCAGTAATAATGTCGGTAACGGTTGGTAAGCCAAACTTTTCGTCAGTGTAATCGTTAGCAGCAAGTTTAGTTAAAAAGTCGCTGTTACCAATTAGGTTACTGACATCTACGCTATTGCGTTCACAAATGCGTTTAACAACAGGATAAGCTTCAGGGTGTACTGATGAGTTATCTAGTGGATCGCTACCATTGTTAATACGTAAAAAACCAGCCGCTTGTTCAAATGCTTTTGGCCCTAAACGCTCAACCTTTTTAAGCTCACTACGTTTAGTAAATGTGCCGTTAGCATCGCGATAATTAACGATATTTTGCGCTAATGTTTTGTTTAAACCAGATACGCGTGTAAGTAACGGTACCGAGGCCATGTTTAAATCTACGCCTACTGAGTTTACACAGTCTTCAACTACTGAAATAAGGCTCTGGCCTAACTGGCTTTGTGATACATCATGTTGGTATTGGCCAACACCAATTGATTTTGGCTCAATTTTAACAAGTTCAGCAAGAGGATCTTGAAGGCGGCGTGCAATAGAGACAGCCCCTCGTATAGAAACATCTAAATCTGGAAATTCATTAGCTGCAAATTCAGAAGCTGAGTAAACCGATGCACCCGCTTCGCTAACCATAATTTTACTAAGCTTAAGTTCGCTGTTTGCTTTGATAAGCTCAGCAACCAACTTATCTGATTCGCGTGATGCAGTACCGTTACCAATCGCAATTAGCTCAACTTTATGCTGACGGCAAAGTTGCTCTAACGTACGCACTGATTTATCCCAATGATTTTGTGGTGCATGAGGGAAAATAGTTTGTGTAGCTAGTAATTTACCTGTGCTATCAACAACGGCAATCTTACAGCCAGTACGAAGGCCTGGATCAAGACCTAAAGTAGTACGAGGGCCTGCAGGTGCAGCCATTAATAAATCTTTTAAGTTTTTAGCAAATACATCTATTGCACCGGCTTCTGCTTTTTCGCGCATTGCTGCAAAAAACTCATTCTCTAGGTGTAACCCTAGCTTAACTTTCCACGCCCATTGAACAACGTTTAATAACCAAGGACTTGCCGCTTTATATTTAATATCTAAACAGTAATGCTCAGCAATCATGTTTGCACATAATTGTGCTGAATTTTCTGCACTAGGCTCTGGGTTTATATTTAACTGAAGTACACCTTCATTTCGAGCTCTAAGCATTGCAAGCGCACGGTGAGAAGGTACTTTTTTAAGAAGTTCTTGATGCTCAAAGTAATCACGGTATTTTGCACCGGCTTGCTCTTGGCCTTTAATCACAGTACTTTCAATTGCGCCATTTTGGCTAATGTGGCTTCTAAATTTAGCAAGTAATTTTGCGTCTTCAGCAAAGCGTTCCATTAAGATGAATTTAGCGCCTTCAAGTACCGCTTTTGTATCTGCAAAACCTTTTTCAGCACTTACAAACTGTTCCGCTTGTTGCTCTGGGTCAAGGTTAGCATCTTTAAATAGTGCATCTGCAAGAGGCTCTAAACCAGCTTCAATTGCTATTTGGCCTTTAGTGCGGCGCTTAGCTTTATATGGTAGGTATAAATCTTCAAGTTCTGTTTTACTTTGTGCATTAGTTATATCGGCACTTAGCTCTGGCGTTAGTTTATTTTGCGATTCGATTGTCGATAAAATAAAACTACGGCGCTCTTCTAGTTCACGTAAATACGATAAACGCTGCTCTAAAAGGCGTAATTGGGTGTCGTCTAGGCCGCCTGTAACTTCTTTTCTGTAGCGGGCAATAAAAGGAACAGTTGCGCCTTCATCAAGTAACTTTGTTGCAGCAACAACCTGTTGCTGCTGTGCGTTTAACTCACCGGCTAAACGTGCAGAGATATCGCTCATGCAAAAACCTTTTTATACAATAAAATAAGACCAGAAGCGTGTTACTGGCGCTGTTAATTGCTTGAATAATATCACAGGAGGTAGTAATGAAAAGCTCTTAAAGCAAGCTATTTTACTTGCTTTAAGATGGTTGGGTCGGGAGCAAATCAATTCAACTAAAAGAGCGCCCTAGTGAGGGTGCTCAATGTTTTCTAATACCTCACTGAAAGAGTGAGCAATAGGTGAGATATGTACAGGAATATGTAATGTTTTAGCTATTTGGCGAGCTGAAATTAAACCACAAATTTCGTTACTCGCTGTTGTAACTAATAAAAACATTGTGCCCTGATGCTCCATCGTTTGCAGCGCATCACCAATGCATGCGTAGCTTAAGCTTTGCATACTTACACCTGTAAGGCGGTTAACTGGTGTCATGATGTCACGTAAGCTTACTTCGCTTCGTTGCATATTTAAGCGCTCTGCAATAATAGTAATTTTAGAGCTTTGTAAATCGGCGCTAGAAACTAGGCCAATTAATTTTTGGTGTTCGTCTGTTACTAAAACAAAGTCAGATTGTTGTGCACTTACTTGTTTAAGTGCATCTGTAATCGTTGTTCCATGCTCTGCACGAATAGGTGTTTTTTGAGTAAAGTTATTCACCATTTTTAGCGCTGGAGAAGATAAATCGATTAATGGTTGATCATCTGCAAATGTGCTAGCAATAACGCCATGAGAAATATTTTGGGTACGTAATTCTTTAAAGTTAGACATAGTAGTCACCTTAGTAGTTATAAAATTTAATTAAGTTGTAAAATAATGAATTAAATTAAATAGCTAGGTGGTCCGCGTTGGTATGCAGTGCTAAAAGGTCTGTTTAGATTAGTGCTCTTATAAAAAGAATCTACGACATTAGGAAGTGGTTGAGGCGACCTAAAGGTAATAGTGTTAACGTGAGAGTCCACGTCAAAATCGAGGTTTGCTTGGTCAGGAATATCACAAGTAATAAAGTGATTAGATAGTTTAGCGTTATCAAGGTTTACGTCAGTGTTGCTGGCATGCAGCGTCAAACTTACACTCATTAAAAGTGCAAACAATACGGCATTACTAAATATGCGCTGTACCATGTTTGACATAATCACGACCTTAATTAACTGCTTTCAAATTAAACAAATCAACTTGAATAATTCAGTTATAGCTTATTGCTTTAATTTACACAATCAAAAGTTAACATGATCTGAATCAAAACTTTTTATTTCTTTTTTTGGTAATCGATACTGTTTACATACCACTGCTTTTTTCCTTGAGGTGTGGTCACTTCAAATTCGTCATCTACTTGTTTTTTAATCAACGCACGCGCCATAGGTGAGTCTATTGATATGTAATCTTTACGGTCGTAAATTTCATCAGGACCTACAATTCTGAACCTTTTAACTTCACCTTCTTCGTTTTCAATTTCAACCCATGCACCAAAAAATACTTTTCCATCTTGCACGGGAGAGTAGTCAATAATTTTTAAATCAGGTATGCGTTTGCGTAAGTAGCGTACACGACGGTCAATTTGGCGTAGCAAACGCTTGTTATATTGATAGTCTGCGTTCTCAGAGCGATCTCCGAGGCTGGCTGCCCAGCTTACTATTTTTGTTACTTCTGGGCGTTTTACGTTCCATAGTTGATCGTGTTCTTGTTGTAATTGCAAGTAACCTTCGCGGGTAACTAAATTTGTTTTCATGGCCAATTCTTTATTAACTCTAATGGTGTGCACGTTATTAAATTTGCCAAAATTTGTCGAGCGTAAAATTTAATAAAGTACGAGTAAGGAAGCTTTGAAATGTTCAGTAACAATCTAAGCAAGTAATTAGTTTTTGATTATTAAGTTTTTCATTTATATTAACTAGTAATTGGATATAAAAATAAGAAAGAGATTATGGGACACGAGACCACAAAAGTATTAGTTGTTGATGACGATATGCGCTTACGCAGTTTGCTTGAACGTTACTTAGTAGAGCAAGGCTTTATTGTTAGAACCGCAGGAAACTCGGAGCAAATGGATAGACTCCTAGAGCGTGAAAACTTTCACTTAATGGTTCTCGATTTAATGCTTCCAGGCGAGGATGGTTTATCTATTTGCCGCCGACTACGCCAAAAAGAAAATGAAATTCCTATTGTTATGCTTACTGCAAAGGGCGACGAAGTAGACCGTATTATTGGTCTTGAACTTGGCGCTGACGATTACATTCCAAAACCATTTAATCCACGTGAGCTACTTGCTCGCATAAAAGCAATTTTACGCCGCCGCGCAAAAGAAGTGCCAGGTGCTCCAGCTGCTGAAGAAAACTTAATTGCTTTTGGTAAATTTACGCTTAATTTAGCAACGCGCGAAATGAGTGAAGGGGATAAAACAATATCGCTTACCAGTGGTGAGTTTGCAGTGCTTAAAGCGCTTGTTTCGCATCCGCGTGAGCCACTTAGCCGCGATAAGCTAATGAACTTGGCGCGTGGACGTGATTACAGTGCGCTTGAGCGAAGTATTGATGTGCAAGTGTCGCGACTTCGCCGCATGATTGAAGTAGATGCTGCTAATCCTCGATATATTCAAACCGTTTGGGGTTTGGGGTATGTGTTTGTTCCCGACGGTGAAAAGTAATATTTATGGGCATGTTTCCGCGCAGTGCTTTTGGGCAAACTGTTTTTTTAGTGGCGGCTTTGTTGCTAATAAATCAAATAGTGTCTTATGTTACGGTTAGTTTTTATGTTGTAAAACCAACTATTGAGCAAGTTAACTTGATGCTTGCTAAGCAAATTAAAACGGTATTTATTGACTGGGAAGATGGCGTTGAAATAAACGACGAAGTATCTGCGAAGTTTTTTGAAATTACCGGCATCGAAGTGATGACGCAGCGCGAAGCAATGCGTCAAGGGCTTGGACAAAGCCGCGAATATTCTATGCTATCGCGTAGTATGACTGAGCAACTTGGTGGTTATTCTCGTGTACGTATTAGCCAAACTGATCCATTGATTTATTGGGTTGAAGCACCGCAAGCGCCAGGTTATTGGGTAAAAGTACCGCTTAAAGGTTTTAAAGAGAATAACTTAGAGTTTTTAACTTTTTACTTATCAAGTATTGGCTTTTTAAGTGTGCTGGGTGGGTGGTTGTTTGCAAGGCACCTTAATAGGCCATTAAAAGCACTGCAACAAGCTGCAGTGAAAGTAGGTAAAGGCGATTTTTCTACCAAATTAGAAGAAGAAGGCTCAACAGAAGTAATAGAAGTAACGCGCGCGTTTAATCAAATGTCGCGCGGAATTGCCGCACTTGAAAACGACCGCCGGTTACTAATGGCTGGTGTATCGCATGATTTACGTACGCCGCTTACGCGTATCCGTTTAGCCACCGAAATGATGGTTGATGAAGATGACTATCTTCGCGAAGGTATTATTTACGATATAGAAGATATGAACGGGATTATCGATCAGTTTATTGAGTATTTACGCCACCATAAACGTGAAGAACTAAGCTGCGAAGATATAAACGCCTTAGTTGCTGAGGTTGTCCATTCAGAGCTACAACACCAGCGCACAATCATATTTAAGAGCAACCCAAGCATAGGCAAAATTCCATTGAGCTCTGTGGCTATTAAGCGCGTAATTACAAATATGATAGGTAATGCATTGCGTTACTCTGAGGATGATATTGAAGTCCTGAGTTACTTTAATTCAAATAAAAAATACGTAGTTATTGCAGTTAACGATAAGGGTCCTGGTATACCTGAAAGCGAGCTTGAATCTGTATTTGAACCTTTTAAGCAAGGGGATGCAGCGCGTGGCAGCGAAGGCAGTGGGTTAGGCCTTGCCATTATTAAACGCATTATTGATATGCACGACGGTAAAGTGAAATTAGAAAACCGCTCTGAGGGTGGCTTAAGTGCACAAATTTATTTACCGATTAAGGCGCTTAACTCTGCACAGTAAACTGTGCAGAGTTACTTACTCAATTACTTAAAGTGCTTTAAAGCGAATGGCTGTGCCACCGCTGGTAGCTAGTTTAAGCGTTAGTTTATCGTTTGTGGTGACTACGCGCTTTTCGATATTTAAATCATATGGATTATTTTTCCACTCTGCGTTTTTACCGTCTTGATAAATTTGCGCTTCAAACTTTTTACCTTGCTCTAAAAAGTCGAGTTTTACTTCAATAGTACGGGCTTTTTCGTCAGTTACGGCGCCTAAGTACCAATCATTACCTGTGTATTTGTCGCGTTTTCGCTCTTTACGAGCAAATACAATAAAGTCGCCCACTTCGCCATCAAGGGCAATACTTTGCTGCCAATCTGTAGGTACGTCTTGTATAAATTGAAATGCGTCAGGCTTAGCTAAATAATTTTTAGGTAAATCAGCAGCCATTTGAATCGGACTATATAGCACAACATAAAGCGCAAGCTGTTTTGCAAGCGTGGTTTGTGGGCGATTTGTATCATCCCCTAAACCATTAAAGCTCATATCAAAAATACCCGGTGTAAAGTCCATAGGGCCAGAAAGCATACGTGTAAAAGCAAGCATCGGTACGTGTTCAGGTGGGTTAGGAGGCGACCCCCATGCATTATACTCTTGCCCACGTGCACCTTCGCGCGCAATCCAATTAGGGTAGGTACGGCGCAGGCCAGTATCTTTAATAGGCTCGTGGGTGTTTATGCTAATTTTATGTTTAGCAGCCAGCTTTACGTTGTATAAATATTCGTTAACCATAAATTGGCCATCATGCCATTCATGGCGTGCAATACCGTTTTTGTCTATACGTTTTATATTACCGCCATCGGCTACGTAACCTGTTTTAACTTGGCTTACGTTTGATTTTTCGTAAAGGGCAAAAGCATCTTCCATTTGGTCATGGTAATTACTTACATTACCTGATGTTTCGTGATGACCAATGAGTTGTACGCTTTTTTGTTTGCCGTATTGAGTGAGGGCTTTTATGTCAAAGTCATCGTAAGGCTTTGTAAAATTAAATACATCACCGTTAAAATACCAATCCCCGTCCCAGCCTTCATTCCAACCTTCTACTAGCACACCGTCAAATCCGTACTCAGCCGCAAAGTCCATGTAGTACTTAGTGGTTTGTGTTGTAGCTCCGTGTTTTTTACCACTGCCCCAGGTTTGTGTGTTTATGTGCATGCCCCACCAAATACCTACGTATTTTCCTGGTTTTACCCACGAGACATCACCGAGTTTATTAGGCTCATTTAAATTTAATATAATGTCTGAATTAACTAAACCCACGGCGCTATCGGCAATTTGAATGGTACGCCAAGGAGTATTAAACGCACCTTGTTTTTTAACCGCAATACCGTCTGACCAGGGTGTTAAATCAGCCGTAAACGTACCTGGGCGGCGCTGATTAAGTACCATACCTGCGTAATCAACAAGGGCAGCTTCATGAATGCTTACGTGAGTGCCATCATTTGTTTTAAACGTAAATGGTGTGTGGGCTAACGCCGCTTCGTTAAGCGCGGTGGTGTTGTAAACGTACTCATAACGGTTCCAACCACGAGCGGGGATCCACCAAGCTTTAGCATTTTGACTATCATTTATTGCAAACTCAGTTAGTTCTTTAGTTATATATGTTTGCTCAAAGCCTGCTTGTTTAGGTACTTCGTATCTAAAGCCTACACCACTATTAAATGCGCGAAAACGAATAGTATAAGTGCCTGAGTTAGATTCTTTTTTTGTAAAGGTAACAGCTACTTCGTTATGTTTATCTGTGACTGTTTGGCGCTCTCCCCATGGCTGTTGCCACTGTGAGTCTACGCTTTGCTGCTTGATATCTTTAATTTTAAAGCCATCACTAAACGCAGCTTGAGTCTTAAATTCAAATCCAAGCAGTGATTTATTTATAACAGGATTATTTTTAAATTCTATTGAGTAGCTTGGTGTGGTGTTTTCATCAGAGATGCTTACTGTTATTTGTGTGTCTGGCGATTTTAGCTCTACAGTTTGTCCGTAGCTATTACTAGCAAAGGCTAAAAGCACAAGTGCAGGGATTCTCATGGTGTGTCCTTAGATGAGTCGGTGGTGATATTTAAGGATAATGACTGTTGATGATTAATACGACTGCCTACATACGTATTCAATGTTTTAAAAAATAGAAAGAATTTAGTGGTTTAATCGGTCTATAATGTAAACAAATTGATAATAGCGACAAGAAAATGATAAAAAGCTTACTTTGTGTATTTTTACTAAGTGTTAGTACTGGAGTTTTTGCAGCAAATATAACAATTAAAAATGCTAATAATGGCCCATTACCTAATGCTGTTGTGTGGCTAACTGCAGGAGATTCCTATGGCGTTATTCCTCCAGAAGCACCTTATGCGATGACCCAGCAAAATCGAGAATTTAAGCCGCGTATTTTAGTTGTCCCACAAAATGCAAAGGTAGAGTTTCCGAATGGGGACTCAATCATGCATCACGTTTATTCATTTTCTAAAGCTAAAACATTTGAATTAAAGCTATATAAGGAGCACCCAAAAGCGCCCATTACTTTTGATCAAACAGGGGTCGTTGAGCTTGGCTGTAACATTCATGATTGGATGTTAGGTTATATTGTAGTGGTCGATAGTACTATTTTTGCAATCACTGATGAAAATGGTCATGTTGATTTAAATGCCAATGTAGGCGAATACACGTTAAGTGTTTGGCATTCTGGGTTTAGTGATATTAGTAAGGTTGAATCTCAAACTATTACTGTGGCTACTAACCCGATCACTTATAGAGTAAAGCAGGAAATTGCGGAGCAAATTGACTTTGCTACGGATGAATTTGATGACTATTAATCGTTTAACGAGGCTGATATTTTTAGCCGGTGCTTTATGTTTTAGTAATGCATTGTATGCACAAGTAAAAGGCTTGATACAAATTAGA
The DNA here is from genome assembly GCF_014164135.1 of Pseudoalteromonas sp. SG45-1. Lineage (NCBI taxonomy): Bacteria > Pseudomonadati > Pseudomonadota > Gammaproteobacteria > Alteromonadales > Pseudoalteromonadaceae > Pseudoalteromonas > Pseudoalteromonas sp. SG45-1. The sequence goes on along the minus strand of NZ_JACJEP010000016.1, from coordinate 47,943 downwards.
GCCGTGCAGGGTGACGATACACGTAGCTTCCAAGAGGGCGGCCTTGGGCTATATCGGCACGATACTAAAAGCGACGAACTTATTTTATCCCAAGGTATTTTAGATTTTAATGTTGATTTAGCATCTAGTTGGTCGGCTCATGGGGTGTTAAATGCGAATCAAGATCCTGACGTTGGCCTTGGTTTTACGCAAGCTTATATAAAGTATCAGCCGCTATCTAACAGCAACTATAAATGGCATGTGCGTGTAGGGGGCTTTTATCCACTTATGTCGCTTGAAAACCCTGATATAGGATGGACTTCTCCTTATAACTATACAAACTCAGCTATTAATAGCTGGATAGGCGAGGAAGTACGCACTGTTGGCGCAGAGGTAACTATTAAGCGCCCAGCAAAACGTTTTAACAGCGCTCATAGCTTTAGTTTTGTAGGTGCTACATTTAAAGGCAATGACCCTGCCGGTACTTTACTTGCTTGGCGTGGTTTTGCATTACACGATAGGCAAACTACATTTAACGAAAGTGTTAAATTTGCGCCTGTAGCGGCATTAAATACGTATGAATTACGCTGGCAAGCTAATCAGGTTTTACCGTTTGAAGAAGTAGACGGACGTTTTGGCTATTACGCTGGCGTACACTGGGATTACTTAAAAAAATCACAATTTCGAATTTATTATTACAACAATAACGGTGACCCAACCACACTTAATATTAGTACAGGGCAGTATGCTTGGGATACTCGCTTTACAAGCGCCGCTTGGCTTTATAAGTTTAATAATAAAACCCGCTTTATAGCACAGGTACTTAATGGTAAAACCGAAATGGGCGCTAATGCTTTAATAGATAATGCCTTTTACAGCCATTATTTAATGTTAAGCCATAAAGAAGGCAAGCATCGAGTTTCTGTACGCTACGATTACTTTAAAGTGACAGATAACGACACTACTGCGTTTGATCCTAATGCAAGCAATGGGGAAGGTTTAACCGCAACATGGCGCTACCAGCTCACTAATAAACTACAAATAGGGGTTGAAGGTTCGGCACTTAAAAGTGTTGCAAAAAATAGAGAGCCAATTGGATTTAATGAACGAATCTCGCAGCAGCAAATAATGCTAAACGCTCAATGGCGATTTTAGGTTTTATAAACTAGATTTATTATCAAAAAGGTAGGTATTAAATATGGTTTTTTTTGGAGTAATTAATGAATTTGAATAGTATCCGCGTCAAAGTCTCTTTTCCTATTGTTATTTTAGGTATTGCTATCTTGTCGTTAATTATTGGGTATTCATACTTAATTAACTTACAAAAAAATGCATTAGATGTGCAATCCGATAAATTTATTAAGGCTGTGTCTCTTGCTTTGAGTGCCGACAGGGATTTGTATCAAGCAAAGGTTGCTGAGTTAAATTTAGTCGCACATAACGACAATAAAGAAGCTTATTTGCAAAAGCATAAAGAAAATGCCGAGCAAGTAACACAAAGGTTAGAGCAGTACTTAACTTTGTTATCGGATTATCCAAAAGCTATAAATGGGCTTCGCGGTTTTGATGGTGCTTATAATACTTGGTTAAACGCTTCACTGGCCTATATGAATGATAAAACAAATCTAAAAAAACAGTCTCAATCAGAAAAAGCATTTGACGAATTAAGAGCTACGCTTGATCAAGCTGGTGAATTAGCAGAGCAAACATCGGTTGAAGAAGTTCAAAAACTATCAGACACAATTGCTTCAACTAAGTTAACTATGCTTATTTTTGTCATATTAATTTTATTAGTGGCGTGTTGGTTTAGTTATCTTATTCCTAAGCAATTAACGCAGCAAATTAACTATGTAACTTCTCGTATTGACGATATAGCCTCTGGTGATGGCGATTTAACTGGTAGGATCGCTATAACGTCTAAAGATGAGTTTTCTGAACTTGCAACGCAGTTCAATCGTTTTCTCGACAACTTACAGCAATTAATTCGCGATATTTTAGAGCAATCAAAAGAGCTAAGTGAATTAGGTGGTGAGTTAAGTCAGGTTGCAAATAAAAACAATGCGGTAAATCAAACGCTCAGCCAAGCTTCTGAGTCGATAGTAAGTGCAGTGCATGAGATGAGTGTAGCAAGTAGAGAAGTTGCAGGTGTTGCTCAGCAATCATCAACAGAAGCTGATAAATCGTTAAATTTAGCTCAGCAAGGATTAACAGCGGTTGCGCACTCTAGTTCTCGTATTATTTCTTTGTCGCAAAATATGGAGCAAGCTATGGCGCGCTCTACAGAGCTACAACAAAGCTCTGATAACATTGCCAAAGTACTTGAGGTTATTCGTGCCATTGCAGAGCAAACAAACCTACTGGCGCTCAATGCTGCTATTGAAGCCGCGCGAGCTGGTGAATATGGCAGAGGTTTTGCTGTGGTAGCAGATGAAGTAAGAACATTGGCTACACGCACGCAAGTTAGCACAAACGATATTCAAAAAATGATAGAGCAATTTGCAACGAGCGTAGAACAATCAATTAAAGCGATAGATGAAGGTAAGCAATTTGCAGATGATGCGGTTGGCTCGTTTAGTCAAACTAATGATGTGCTTAATGCAATGCAAAGCTCGTCTACTAAAGTAAATGATATGGCGATGCAAACAGCGCAAGCGACTGAAGAGCAGACAACGGTTGCAGATGAAATAAGTCAAAACCTATCATCATTAAACGATCAAACTTTAGAAGGGGGGGCGCTTGCTCGAACTACTGAGGATGTATCTAAAAAAATGGAACAATTGACTGATGAGCTAAATCACTTAGTGCATCGATTTAAAGTTTAAATAAACTGATTATTTGGTTAGATAGCTCTTTAAGGTTTTGAAATATAACTGTACTTATGTTGTTTGCCAGCTCGAGTTCAGTTTGAATAGTCATTATAAATATAAAAAGGGACTTTAAAAGTCCCTTTTTTAATGCAATTTTAACCTTGAGAAGTCAACAAAGCCTAAAGTGAATTAGTATTATTTTTTATCAAAAGCGCGTTTCATGTAGTTAGGTGTAGCGAGTGCACCATGATGAATACCACTGTTGTAGTATTCACTTTGCTCAGCTATTTGTGCTGCGCCGTCTTCTCTAAAACCGTCAAATGCTTGTGATTTACGTGCAAGTGTTACCGACCATAAACCGCTTGGGTAAATTGGTTGCGGGAATGGCAGTGTTTGTAAATCGTTAAAGCCTACGCTTAGCATTGCTTCGCGCATTTCAACTAATAATGGCATATGCATAAGAGGTGATTCGCTTTGTTGTACTAAAACACCACCTGGGCGCAGTGCATCTAAACAGCTTGTGTAAAACGCATGATTAAATAAACCTTCACCTGGACCCACCGGATCGGTGCCATCAACAATAACCACGTCGATAGATTCGCCAGCGGCTTCGCGCATGTATTTAATACCGTCGTCAAACATAACCGTTGCACGGGCGTCGTTGTTAGATTCACAAAGCTCTGGGAAGTATTTTAACGACATTTGCGTTACTACTTCGTCTATATCTATTTGCGTTACAGTTTCTACGCCTGGGTGTTTTAATACTTCGCGTAAAGTACCGCAGTCGCCGCCGCCAATAATAACGACGTTTTTAGGGTTTGGGTGCGCTAAAAGTGCAGGGTGGCTGATCATCTCATGGTAAAAGAAGTTTTCGCGGGTTGTTACCATAGTACACCCGTCGATGATCATTAAATTACCAAAGTCTGTGGTTTCAAACATTTCTACCTTTTGAAAAGGAGACTGTTTTTCATCTAACTTTTTATTAATACGTAATGAAAATGCGCTGCCATCGCGGTCGCTAATTTCAGTAAACCACTTACTTTGATCTAAATTTGCCATAGTTACTATTACACTTTTTTAGGTTGAGTATGAAAAAGGGGCAATTCTGCCAGTGCTTGGCGTTTTGCTCAATGACATTTTAACTGATTTGACGAATAAAGTTAGTTAGGAGTGAGTGAAAGTTCAATTTTTGTTAGCCTAGTGGATAGTGACGTATTAAAATGCGCCTTTATACCTAATTGACTAAAGAAGACTTGCCATGACCTGGGGTTTAGAAACAGCACGCGCCACTTATAACGTTGCTCATTGGAGTGATGGTTATTTTGATATTAACGCACAAGGCGAACTGGTGGCTTACCCAGATGGCGACCAAACAAAACCGGCCATTTCTTTAACGCAATTAACTGAGCAGTTTAAGCAACAAGGTTTAACGTTGCCGGTTTTAGTACGCTTTACTGATATTTTAAAAAATCGTGTAGACACACTTACTAACGCGTTTACGCAAGCGCGAGCAAATCGTGAATATAACGGAAAATACACCTGTGTTTACCCAATAAAAGTAAATCAGCAACGTTCTGTAGTAAGTAAGCTATTAGCGCATCCAAGCGGGCTTGTTGGCCTAGAAGCAGGCTCAAAGCCAGAACTTATGGCTATTTTGGGCGTAGCAAAAGAGCCAATTACTATTGTGTGTAACGGCTATAAAGACAGTGAGTTTTTACGTTTAGCATGTATTGGTCAAGCAATGGGCCACAGCGTAAAAATTGTGGTAGAGAAGCTTTCAGAACTAACCACACTACTTGAAGAAATAGACAACCTAGGCATAGAACCTGCTATTGGTATTCGTATTCGCCTAAACTCAGTAGGCAAAGGCAAGTGGCAAAACACGGGCGGCGAAAAAGGCAAGTTTGGTTTAACGGCAGGCCAAGTACTAAGTGCAGTTGAAGTGCTTAAAAAGCATAATAAGCTGCACTTAATGCAAATGGTGCATTTTCATATTGGTTCTCAAATTGCCAACATTCGTGATATTCACCGTGCTTTGCGTGAATGTGCACGCCACTTTGCTGAGCTTACGCAATTAAATGTACCGTTAAATACCGTTGATGTGGGTGGCGGCTTAGGCGTTGATTACGAGGGCTCTGGCTCACGCAGTGCGTGTTCAATGAACTACACCGTAGAAGAGTACGCGCGTAATGTAGTGAATGCATTTGCAGAGGTGTGCGATCAGCATAACCTTACGCATCCGGCCATTATCACCGAATCGGGGCGCGCTTTAACCGCTCACCATGCGGTATTAATTACCGATGTAATTGACGTAGAAAAAGCGCCCAATCATTTAAATCCAGAGCCACCGCTTGAAAATAGCGCGTTAGTGCTTGATGAAATGTGGCAGTGTTTACAGCGTTTAAACCCGCGTATGGCACTTGAGATTTATCACGACGCTATGCACTTATTTAGCGAAGCGCACGATCAGTACGTGCATGGCTTAGTAAGCATGCTAGAGTGGGCGAAAATAGAGCAGCTTTACTTTACTATTTTACATCGTGTACGTGCATCGCTTAGTAATAATGCGCGCGCGCACCGTGAAGTCCTCGACGATTTAAACGAAAAGCTTGCCGATAAACTCTTTGTTAACTTTTCATTATTTCAGTCATTGCCTGATGTATGGGGTATTCAGCAGTTGTTTCCGGTTATGCCAATCGAAAACTTAACTCAACCATTGACTCAGCGCGCGATTATTCAAGATATTACCTGTGACTCTGACGGGCAAATCCGTGAATACGTTGAAGGTGCTGGTATCGAAACTAGCTTACCCATTCCAGAATATAAACATGGCGAGCAATACCATATTGCGATGTTTATGGTGGGTGCATATCAAGAAATTTTAGGCGATTTACATAACCTATTTGGTGACACTGATTCTGTGCATGTAGAGCTTAACGATGAAGGTTATGTGTTAACCAATGCTATAAAAGGTGATAGCGTTAAGGATGTATTAAAGTTTGTTGACTATGATAGCGCCATTTTAGCTGACAACTTTGCGTACCAAGTTAATAAGCTTGATGTATCAGCGCAGTGTAAAGAAGGTTACTTAGCTGAGCTTAATGCAGGCCTTGAAGGCTATACCTATTTTGAAGATTAATTTGTAAGCAACTGAAAGCGCAGTATTAGTGGCTGCGCAATGTTTAAAGGAATGGAAGTAATGTCAGTTATTCGCGGTGTATTTAGTATTATTTTTTACACAATAAACACACTTTTTTGGTTTGTGCCTATTTTTATTTGTGGGCTTATAAAGCTTATACCTATTAAGCCTCTACAAAAGATTATGAGCTGGGCTGCAAAGCAATTTGCAACAATTTGGGTGACCTTTAATAGCTTAAATCAAAAGTTATTTACGCCAACTAAACTTAATGTAACTGGCCTTGAAGACCTTAAGCTAAAGGATTGGTACCTAGTAATTGCAAATCACCAAAGCTGGGTCGATATTTTAGTATTGCAGCGCGTGTTTAACCGTAAAATTCCATTTTTAAACTTCTTTTTGAAAAAAGAGCTTATTTACGTGCCTATTCTAGGTTTGTGTTGGTGGGCGCTTGATTTTCCGTTTATGACCCGCACGAGTAAAAGCCAATTAAAAAAGAATCCAAAGCTGCGTGGCAAAGACTTAGAAACCACGCGTAAAGCCTGCGAAAAATTTAAAGAGATGCCAGTAAGTGTGGTTAACTTTGTAGAAGGCACTCGTTTTACTACACAAAAGCACGCGCGCCAAAATAGCCCGTTTCCACATTTATTAAAACCAAAAGCGGGCGGTATTGCTTTTGTAATGCAAGCGATGGGCGAGCAAATTACTAAAGTGGTTAACGTTACAATTCATTACCCTGATGGGATTCCTACATTCATGGATTTTGCAGGTGGTAAGGTAAAAAATATCAACGTACACGTGGATGTAAGGCCTGTAAGCGAAGAGCTTATTGGTGACTACACCGGCGATTCTGAATTTAGAGTACGCTTTCAAAGCGAGCTAAATCGTTTATGGGAAAATAAAGAGCAAACATTACAATCGCTCGAAAAACACCCCAAATAAAAGGCAAAAATATGAGCTTACAGTTATGCTAAAAAAGTGGTTACCAAATTGGCTTAACGGCTTAATTGTGGGCTGCGTATTGTTTTCTAATGTAATGCTTTTTGGCTCGCTAGTATTTGTACTAGGGCTTATTAAGTTATTACTGCCTTTGTCTGTTGTTAACTCTTTATTGCACAGCGCTTATCGAGGGTGGTGTAATGGCAATCGGTTTGGCTTGTGGCTAGGTTGTCCTAATATTGTGGTTGATATAAGTGGCGATTTAAATTCAAAAAGTTGGTATTTACTTATATGTAATCACACGAGTTGGTTAGATATAACCGTGCTTAGCTCATTACATGCATTACCAGCCCCTAAGTTTTTTTTAAAAGATGAATTAAAATACGTGCCTTTTATTGGCACTGGTGCGTGGGCTATGGGTATGCCGTTTATGAAACGGGTAAGCAAAGCACAGCTTGCTAAAAACCCAAAATTGAAAGGGTTGGATGTAGAGCGCACAAAGCACAGCTGTCGCAATTTTCGTCACTATCCTACTACCATCGTTAATTTTGTTGAAGGCACACGCTTTACGCCAGCTAAGCATAATCTACAGCAAAGTCCTTTTAAGCACTTATTAAAACCCAAAGCGGGTGGCATTGCTTTTGCGCTTGAAGTGCTAGCCAACCAATTTGATGCCATGCTAAATACAAGTTTAGTGTATAGCGGTAAAACAGATCACGTTTGTCGGAACTTACTCAAAGGCGAGCTAGATTCTATTTATGTTTCAATAGACGTAACGCCCATTAATGACAATATGCAGGGCAGCTATCAAACCGATGACGTATTTAAAGCTAATTTTCAACATTATGTGAATGAGCTATGGGTTGCGAAAGATCAGCAGCTTGCCGATATTTATGCTCAACAAGATTTACCTGAACCACAAATCAGTAAGGAAATTGAAACACTATGACCAACACCCACCTACAGGAGTTAATCGCTCCTTGGTTTGAAAAAGTACCCGATGCGGATTTTCTTAGTTCTATTACCGCAGTTTCAATAGGGATTTTTTCTTTATTAATTGTTTACTTATTTACTCGTAGGTTAATGTTACCAGGCATTCAAAAAGTGGTAACTAAGCTTTCGCCTCAACGTATTGGTTCGTTGTCGCCTATGCTTAATAAGCTTAATAGACGTATTGCAGGTATGCTTTGCAGCGTATTATTTTTGGCGACCTTTGACAGTGTTTATCCGGTTAATGAACTGACCGCTGAAATTTTGAAAACGGTTGGCCAAGCTATACTAATTATTCATGTAGGTTTTATTTTTAGCAGTATTGTAAGTATTGCGGGTTCTATTTATAACCAATTGGAGTTTGCACGCGAAGTCCCTATTCAGGGCTTAATTCAGGTTGTTAAGCTAATCACCTTTATTGTGTGTGCTATTTTAATTGTAAGTATTTTCCTTGAGAAGTCACCCACTTATATTCTCTCTGGCTTTGGTGCTATTGCTGCTGTTACGTTATTAGTATTTAAAGACACTATTTTAGGCTTTGTAGCTAGTATTCAAATCGCAGCAAATCGCCTAGTAACCTATGGTGATTGGATTCAAGTAGAAAACTACGGCGCCGATGGCGAAGTAATTGATTTGGGTTTAAACACTGTGAAAGTACGTAACTGGGATAACACCATAACAACTATTCCAACTTATATGCTAGTTGCGGGTTCGTTTAAAAACTGGCGCGGTATGCAAGAGTCGGGCGGTAGACGTATTAAGCGTTCACTTAATATAGATATGCACAGTATTTGTTTAGTAAGTGATGAATTTAGAAAGCAAATAGATGCGGCTATTCCGTTGCATGATTACATTCGAGTGACGACATTACCCGCTCAAGTTTCTAATTTAGGGCTGTTTCGTCGTTATGCTGAGGGCTATTTAAAGCAGCACAGTAAAATTAATACGTCGCTTACGTTAATGGTACGAGAGCTACAACCAATGAACCACGGGTTACCGATTGAGTTTTATTGCTTTAGTGAAGACAAACGCTGGATTTCGTACGAGCATCTACAAGCCGAAATAATGGACCATTTACTTGCAGTATTGCCAGTGTTTGGGCTTAGGGCATATCAAAGTGTTAGTGGGCAATTAAGCCCTCCTAACGAGCAACAAACAGATAAGCCAACATTTAGAGTGATGGCAAATAGTGCTGCAAAAGACCCACAGCAATAAATAAAGCTAAGAGCCACCAAATAGGTGGCTTTTTAAATCGCAGCCATGCAAATGTAATTATTACTAACGCAACCTGCCAAAGGTTATACACAGCCGATGTCCAAATTGGTGAATACAATGCGGCCGCTAAAAAACCGACTACCGCTGCATTAAGCGCCGCTATTGAACTTGCAAAACGTGGCTTACTTGCCAAATTAATCCAACTCTTCTGAAACGCCAGTATAAGTAAAAAACCAGGCATAAATATAAGCAGTGTAGCTATAAGGGCACCCACTAAAGGTTGCTCAGAAGTAAGTTGTGCGCCTAAGTAAGTAGCAATAGTAAACATTGGCCCTGGCACTGCCTGTGCACTCGCGTAAGCACTTAAAAACTGATCATCACTCAATGCTGGTACGCCAGCTTGAAGTACCGGCAGTACTACGTGTCCGCCGCCAAACACCATTGCACCCGCTTGGTAAAAAGGGATAAACAAAGCAAACTCATGCCCTAGTGGAATAAAGCTAACCCCAAGTAAGAGCGCAAATAACCCCAGTGCAATCCAATTAATATTACTATTTTTACTGCTAACATCGTCTGCTACTGTGCCAAGTTTTAATAAAGGCCATATAGCACCTACTGTTGCAGCAGTGATTAAAATCGCTATTTGAGTTCCCATCATTGGAAATAACACCAAGGCAAGTGTACTCATTATCGCAAGTAACTTAAGCGCAGCACTTGTACAAAAGCTTTTAGCCATACTAAGTGTTGCATCCGCGACTATAACAACGGCAAATAACTTTAAGCCTGCAATAATTGCAAAGTAAACAGCGTCAAACTGATGGGCACTAACCGCAAGCAGCACCATTATTAAAAACGAAGGCAAGGTAAAGCCTACAAAAGCAGCTATACCACCCAGTACTCCTGCACGCTCAACACCAATAGCAAAACTAACTTGGCTAGAGCCTGGCCCTGGTAATGCTTGGCTTAAACTAATAAGTTGTGCGTAACGCGTGTTAGTTAGCCAATTTAACGAGTCTACAAAGTGGCGCTTAAAATAGCCTAAATGCGCAGCGGGGCCACCAAAACTCATGCACCCTAGTAAAAAAAATTGTCTAAAAATAGCAATTAACATTGCGCCAATATCCTTTGTAAAATTCATTAAATTGTCACAGCGTAGTATGACATTTTTATTAAAACGGCACATTAGTTTGAGGTCTGTTTAACAATCAAGCAAGATGCGCTGCTTTTAACACTCTCTTCATAGTTTGTTCATACATGTATTTGCATACTCTTGCTAAATTCTTAATGAATAGGGTATCACCATGACTTTAACTAAATCACTTTTAAGCGTAACCGTAGTAGCTGTATTACTTTCTGGTTGTGAAATGAATAACACCGGCAAAGGTGCGGCTATTGGCGCAGCAGCGGGTGGCGTATTAGGTAAAGCAACAAGTAACCATAAAGATAAGCGTATTTTTATAGGCGCTGCGATCGGCGCACTAGCTGGCGCTGCAGTGGGTAACTACATGGATAAGCAAGAAGAAGCATTTCGTGATGAACTTGCAGGCTCTGGTGTTGAAGTTGTACGTGAAGGCGATAACTTGCGTTTAGTTATGCCATCTAATATTACGTTTGCGACCGACCAATCTTATATTTCGTCTGGCTTTAACGATACCTTAGATGCTATTGCTAAAGTGATGAACAAATACGAAAAAACGTACCTAAGTATTGAAGGCCACACAGATAGCACAGGTAAAGACAGCTACAACATGAACCTATCGCGTGAACGTGCTCAAAGCGTTAAAAACTACTTAGTGAACCAGCAGATTATGGCTGAGCGTGTAAGTACTATGGGTTATGGCGAAACACGTCCAATTGCGACTAACGATAGTGCAAATGGCCGTGCTCAAAACCGCCGTGTAGAAATTCAAATAGTGCCAAACACAGAAGAATAATTAGTCTTTATTAAACTGTAATTCACACAGTTTTTGATACAACGGGTTACTTGCTACTAATTCTTGGTGGGTACCCGTTGCTATAATCTCTCCATTTTCCATGACTACAATCACATCGGCATGTTTAACCGTTGCCAGCCTATGGGCAATAATAAGCGTTGTTCTATTTTGCATTAAATGCTCAAGCGCAGCTTGCACGTGGTGCTCACTTTGAGCATCGAGTGCACTGGTGGCTTCATCAAGAAGGAGTATTTCAGGGTCTTTTAAAATAGCGCGTGCCAGTACAATACGCTGCTTTTGCCCACCCGATAACCTCACACCTTGCTCACCTAAAAAACTGTTATAACCTTGCGGTAATTGTTTAATAAATTCATCAGCATGAGCATGTTTGGCAGCGGCATATACTTGCTCGTCACTTGCTTTTGGGTTGCCGTAGCGAATGTTATGCATTACATCGGAGCTAAATAAAATAGGGTTTTGCGCTACCATACCCATTTTACCTCTGAGGGTATTAAGCGATAATTCTTTAATGTTTATATCTTTAAATTTAATGGCTCCGCTAGCCGGATCGTAAAAGCGCTGTAGTAATTCAAATAAGGTTGTTTTACCTGCGCCAGAAGGGCCAACAATAGCCACAGTTTGGCCTTGAAGTATATTTAAACTTATTTTATTAAGTGCGCTTACGTCTGGGCGAGAAGGGTAGTTAAAGCTTATATTCTCAAGCGTAATAGCAGGACTGTTACTATTTTTTAGTAAGTTACTATCTTGTGGGTTTAGCGGGTTTTCTATCTCACTTTTAACAGCAAGTAACTCAAGTAATCTTGCAGCTGCGCCTGCTGCGCGTTGTAGTTCGCCATATACTTCAGCAACGGTTGCCACCGACATTGCCACCATAATAGCGTAAAACACAAATGCACCTAACTCGCCGCCGGTCATAGTACCTGCAAGTACATCGTTACCACCCACCCAAAGCATTGCGCTAATGGCACTAAAGGTTAAAAAAATCACCACGGCTATTAAAAACGAACGCTGCTTAATGCGTTTTTTAGCCACGTTAAAGGCTTTTTCGGTCTCAAGTGCAAAGGCATGCTGCTCTTGCTCTTCATGGCTATAGCTTTGCACTACTTTAATATTTTGTATGATTTCGCCGGCATACGTGCTTATGTCGGCAATGGCATCTTGGCTAGAGCTTGCGAGTTTGCGTACCTTGCGACCAAATACCATCATGGGTACAAGTACCAGCGGTACACAGGCTACAACCACTAAGGTAAGTTTTAAATTAGTAAACAGCAGCATAGCAAGCCCACCAACCAGCATAAGTACACTGCGAAGCGCCATAGAAAATGATGAACCAATAATTGATTGCAGTAATGTTGTGTCGGTTGTTAAACGCGACATAAGCTCGCCACTGCGGTTTTCTTCAAAGTAGCTTGGGTGCAAAGTAACAATGCGATTAAACACGGCTTTGCGAATATCGTTACTGACTCGCTCGCCAATCCACGACATTAAATAAAAGCGGCTAAAGGTGCCTACAGCCAATAAACTAATTAAACCAATAAGCACCAATACAGCTTGTTGTAGCTGATCTTTAGAGCCAGCTATAAAGCCATGATCTATGACAAACTTAACCCCTTGACCTAATGATAAGTTAACACCAGCGGTGACTAAAAGGGCAGCAAGCGCCGCCACTACCATCCATTTATACGGTTTAATAAACGCAAAAATAGGTAATAAACTACTAAAAGCGGCTTTTTCGGGCTTAGGGCTTGTTTTTGACATAGTGGATTCTTTTTAAAGGTTAAGGTATAGATATGGCACTAAGATAATAAAAATCAATACTATTAAATATTAGCCAATAAGGAAACGTTATGACTACTGCAACCGTAAGTGGAGAATTTAATGTAAATCTAGCCCCAATTGAAGGCTACGCAAGCGGCCAAAACGGCGTTAATTTAGGGCGTATGTCGATAGATAAAACATTTAAAGGTAGCTTAAATGCCACCAGCCAAGGCGAAATGCTAAGCGCCATGACACCCACACAAGGCAGTGCCGGTTATGTTGCCATAGAGCAAGTAATAGGCGAGCTTGACGGCAAAAAAGGCAGTTTTGTACTGCAGCATTTTGGCACTATGGATAAAGGCCAAGACAGCCTAATTTTAAATGTAATTCCCGATTCAGGCACTCATGAGCTAGAAGGGTTAACGGGCAGTATGAAAATACGTATTGAGCAAGGGATTCATTACTACGATTTTGAATACACCTTATAAGATACACAAGGATTAAAATGCAAAAAGTAATCGAATTTAGAAAGACCCGTTTTTTGGGTGGGGTAGATATAGTCGCACTGAATGACCGCATACAGGAATTAAACCAAGATGGCTGGAAAGTAATAAACGCAGTGCCATTGACAGGCTTTTATGGCCAAGTGCATGGTTATACTTTGTTTATTGAAACTGACGAGCTTTAAATGACATTTACAGTATGGTTAAGCCTAGCGGCTATTTGTATGATGGGCGCAATGTCGCCAGGACCAAGTTTAGCGGTGGTTTTAAAGCACTCACTTAACGGCAGTATGAAAAACGGTATGCTTGCCGCGCTCAGTCATGGTACTGGCGTTGGCTTGTATGCTGGTGCATCGTTATTAGGGTTAGGCGCTTTAATGACGCAGTTTCCAACTGTTTATCAAATACTCGTGTATTTAGGCGCAGCCTATTTGGCGTATTTAGGTATAAAAATATTGCTAGCAAAACCCAGCAATAACGAACTTGAAGTACAAAAAAGTGAGGTAAGTGCAGCTAAAGCATTACAAGATGGTTTTGCCATTGCTTTTTTAAACCCCAAGCTCGCTATTTTCTTTTTAGCCTTGTTCTCACAGTTTATTGACCCTCAGCTACTTACTTTAAGTGTGGGCATAATTATGTGTTTAACCGTGTTTGTAATTGATACCGGTTGGTACTTGCTGGTGGCGTTACTGACAGAGGTTTCAAAAAACCGCTTTGGATTTACCAAGCAAAACCCGTGGCTTGATAAAATACTGGGTGTTGTGTTTATTGCTCTTGCGATAAAAGTGGTGCTTAGCCTTTAAATAGCGTTCCAAATGCAGGTGTATGTACGCGCATACACCTGCAGCCTAACTCTCATGCCCTGCATACGTATTCATCACATTAATTTTACCTTTTAGTTACAATTTGTTGGTTGTGTTTTGAACAACACAGCAACACCTGACAACAATAACTCAAAGGTTCACACACATGGACAAGTTTAAACTAAGTGCACTTATGCTGGCTTTATTTGCCGCAAATAGTGCATTGGCTGCAAACGAAGACTCAACAAATCAATCACCCAGCACACAAGCTGAAGATTTAGAAATTATTGAAGTGCGAGGCTTTAGTCGCAGTTTAATCCAATCTTTAAATCAAAAGCGTTTTAGCGATACGGTGTCAGAACAAATTTCTGCCGATGATTTAGGGGCATTGCCTGATATTTCAATGGCCGATGCGCTTACACGATTACCAGGCATTTCAGCAGTAAGAACGGGCGGCCAAGCGGCGCAAATTAATATACGCGGGCTGTCGGGCGGGTTTGTATTTTCAACACTTAATGGCCGCGAGCAAGTATCTACAAGTGGCAGCCGCAGTATTGAGTTTGACCAATATCCGTCAGAATTAATTAGCTCTGCGGCGGTATACAAATCGCCAAAGGCATCGCTTATTGAAGGTGGCGTGGCCGGTACGGTAGAGCTTGAAACCGCCAGCCCACTCAATAACGACCAAACACATAAATTTGTAGCTAATGTGCGCGGTATGTATAACGACCGCGCCTCAGAGGTATCGGATGCCACTGAATTTGGCGACCGAATTAGTTTTTCGTATCAAGGCAAATACCTAGACGACACATTGGGCGTGGCGCTGGGCTATGCGCGCTTGTTTCAGCCAAGTGTAGCAACGCAGTTTATTGGCCTTGCTTACAACGACACAAAAGATGTAGATGGCGCAGCTAACGACACCAATGGCCCTTTAGCTAAACCAGAAAACGAATACATTAGCGAAGGCTTTGAGCTACAGCATTTAGGTGGCGAAGAAACCCGTAATGGCTATTTAGCAGCCATAGAGTGGGCACCGGCAGATAACTTTAAATTAAAAGGTGATGCGTTTTTATCGCGCTTTGATAAAGAGTCGTTTGCCCGCGGCCTGAGGGTTAAATTAGGCGGGCCAACAGCTGCATATGCAAACGCTCAGCTCGACGGTAATGCCGTAATAGGCGCAGCGGTTAACCGTACTTCGCAAAGCTATACCCGCGTTGAAATAGTGAACGACGACAACCAAGACTTTGACGAAGTAGATAGTTTTGGCGTTAATGCCGATTGGCAGGTAACCGATAGATTAAGCGTAAATGCCGATGTGTCGCTTTCTCGCGCAAAAAGTAATTTTAGAAATGGCTTACTGTGGAGCTTAGTAGCAGAAGATGCCAATGCAGAAACGCCAGTATTTGATAACAACGTAGCAATTAACTATCAATTAAACGGCTTAAATTTATCTGACGTTGGGTTTAATCAGGCGGCCGCCTTTAGCGATATAGACCGTGTAATGGTCAGCAAATATGGTATTTACCCAGATCAAACAGAAGATGAAGTAACGGCATTTAAGCTCGATTTTAAATACGAGCTAGAAAGCGACATATTTAGCTCAGTAGAGTTTGGTGCGCGCTACTCAGATAGAGAATACAGCCGAAAGCGTTCGGTATTTGAGTACGGTAACGACGGGGCGTTTTCAGCAACGCAACCGCCTTTGAGTTTAACCGACGATATGGCCTCTGTGGTTGACTGGCAGGGCGAGTTTAGTTATTTCCCGTCGTATTTAGCCATTGATTTAGACAAAGCGCTCAATGCGTGGTTTCCAGATGGCACGCCCGAGCCTGTTCAAACATGGGGCAACGCCGATGGCGTAGACGACGCGCAAGGTTACACAACTAACTATTCGTGGACATTGCTACAAAGCGGCTCGGTGTTTGAAGATGTGCTAGCTGCGTACGTTATGGTAAACATTAACACGCAAATAGGGGGGCTCGACCTATCGGGTAATGTGGGTGTGCGCCGCGTTGAAACCGACCAATCAGCAACGGTACTAGAAAACGTAGTAGGCGATGCGCGCTTAGGTGCGCAAAATATTGTTGATGAGAACGGCATTGTAAATGATTTATACGCACCTAATGTATTAGGCACTAAATACACCGACTACTTACCATCATTAAATTTAAACCTGCAACTTAACGACAATTCACTTGTGCGCTTTGCAGCGGCTAAAGTAATGTCGCGTGCGCCAATTAACCGCTTAGCGGGCGATGCCAGTGCAAACGTAAGTGACGATGGTGTTATTAATGGTTCAAGTACTAATAACCCATTTTTAAAACCCTTTTATGCCGACCAGTACGACTTATCTTACGAATATTATTTTGAAGAAGGTAACGGCACTATCGCAGCAGCGTTATTTTATAAAAATATAGACTCGTTTGTTGAAACCTTATCAATCGAAAACTTCGACTTTAAAGGCAGTGGCTTTAACGTACCTGACTCTATAGAAGACCCAGTTAGTGGCGAGCAAGTTGCGACAACAAACGGTATTTACACCACGGCAGTTAATAACGGTGAAGGTGGCTATATCAGAGGGCTAGAGCTTGCTTATACGCAAGTGTTTACCTTTTTACCTGAGCCATTTAATGGCTTAGGCGCTAATGCAAGTTACTCATACACCGAAAGTGAAATTGAATCGATTACCAGTTTAGGGGGCGACACGTTAGCGCAATCTTTACCTGGGCTATCTAATAACGTATTTAATGCCACGGTTTTTTACTCAATGGATGATTTTGAAACCCGCCTCAATGTGCGCTACCGCGATGAGTTTGTATCAGAGCAGGTTGCCATTAACGAGCAAGTGGTTAATTTTGATGCTGAAACCGTAGTCGACTTTCAAACCTCTTATCGCTTTAGCGACTCGCTAACAATGCTTTTGCAAGTTAATAACTTAACCGATGAACCAACCCAAAGTTACTTTGGCTCAGAGCAACGAACAGGGACGACTCAGTACTTTGGTCGTCAGTTCTACCTTGGTTTTACATACAGTCATTAATTAGCAAACGGAGCGTTTAAAAATGAAAATTATAACTAAGTCTAAATATTTGCTAATAACGTTAGCGTTAATGCTATTAGCAGCGTGTGGTGGAACAGGTGATGTTGAATCTGGTGAACCATTACTTACCTGTAATGTGCCACAAGTCCCTAATGAAGCGGGGTCACAATGTGTCGATCCCGAACCTATATCGTGCCCTGCACCTACAGTACCTGATGAAAATAACGAAAGTTGCGTGGTTGGCGCCGACCCAACCCTGCCAGACCCTGTTGTATTTGCAGGGGAGGGAGAGGCGGTTTTATTTTATAACCGCTTAGCCGATGATAACTACGAAGGTTACCGATTACATTCGTGGAATAACGATGTGTGTGATGCTTATGCACCACCATTTGATACCAGTGATTGGGCTAACGGCCATGAATACGATGGTATTGATCCAAACTACGGTGCGTACTGGATAATTAACCTTAAAGAGGGTTATAACGAATGTGCCAATTTTATTATTCATATTGGTACAGAAGGGTCAGGTAAGGCGTTTGGTGATGTGGATTTAACCATGCCGCTGATGCAAGACGATGAAACCTTTCAGCGTATGAACTTTACCATTCATGGTGAGCCTTCGGTGTTTGAATATCCTATTTTAAGTTTGGGCGAACGCGCAGTTGCTATAACAGGTGCTTCAGCGCATTGGATTGATTTAAATACTATTTTGTATAAACCAAGTAACGAGCTTACAAGCCTAATTAAGTTGCATTCATCAGCTACGGCTCAGCTTGAAGTGGATATTGATACTGGTTTAAACGGCGATACTGTTACGCTGCAATCAAGCAGTTTAACTGATGAGCAAGCGGCAAAAGTACCGCATTTAACCAATTGGAACGCTTACGAAGGAAGTTGGGATACAAACACGGCTAAAGCGCTTATAAAATCGCAGCTTGTTATTGCCGGTTACGATAGTGAAGGTAAGCTGCTAGAAGCAAGCTATGTACAAACCGCTAAAGCTCTCGATGCCCTTTACACACAAGGCGAAGATGACGCTAACGAAGCTGTACTTGGCGTAACTTATGGCAATAACGCGATTGATGTAACTGTGTGGGCACCCACCGCTAATAACATGGTGCTAAACGTGTTTGATGATGCAAAAACACAAGTGCACTCTATACCAATGACATTAAATACACAGACAGGTATTTGGCAAGCAAGTTTAGATATGCAATACGACCGCCACTATTACCGCTTTAATTTTGATGTTTACCACCCACTGACTCAGCAAATAGAGTCGCTTTGGAGTACAGACCCTTACTCACTCAATGTATCTACCAATGGTTTATACAGCCAGCTGATTAATTTAGCCGATGATGACACTAAGCCAGAAGGCTGGGATGAGCGTATCGTGCCTACTATTACTAACCCAGAAGATGCGGTTATTTATGAAGGCCATGTACGTGATTTTAGTGTGCGTGATCAGTCAGTAAGCGAAGCAAACCGCGGTAAATACCTTGCATTCACTGAACTTGAAAGCGTGCCAATGCAGCACCTTAAGCAATTAGCAGATAAAGGCTTAACACACTTTCATTTACTGCCAGTGACTGATATTGGCTCCATTGAAGAGGATGCCTCGCAGCGTGTGGAAATTACAGACACCTTAGGTAAATTATGTGAGCGTATTAACGATGAAGCTGATGCATGTAAAATCGAAGATAAAAGCAGCACCATTGTCGATATTATGCAAAGTTACCTACCTGGCTCAGACGATGCACAAGCATTAGCCAATGCGATGCGTGATTTAGATGGCTTTAACTGGGGTTACGATCCGCATTACTTTATAGCGCCTGAAGGCTCGTATGCCTCAAGCCCAGAGGGCATTGCCCGCGTTAAAGAAACCCGCGCTATGGTGCAATCACTGCAAGAAGTAGGACTTCGTGTTGTACTGGATGTGGTTTATAACCATACAACGTCGTCGGGTATTTGGGATAAGTCGGTATTTGATAAGCTAGTACCGGGTTACTACCATCGCTATAACGAAGTAAGTGGTGAAATAGAGCGCTCAACGTGTTGTGAAAATACAGCTACAGAGCATGTAATGATGGATAAGTTTGTTACTGATTCATTGGTTATTTTAGCGCGTGAATTTGGCTACGACAGTTTTAGATTTGATGTAATGGGGCATATGCCAAAATCATCAATATTAGCTGCGCGTGAAGCCGTGCAAGCAGTTGACCCAGATAACTATTTTTACGGTGAAGGCTGGGATTTTGGTGAAGTAGCTAACAATCGTTTATTCACACAAGCTAAACAGGCTGATATGGCAGGCTCAGAGGTGGGTACATTTAACGACCGTATTCGTGAAGCCGTGCGTGGTGGTGCAATGTTTAGCAATAACCCGACAGATGGCAACCTAGCCGAGCAAGATACTTTACGTTTGTCGCTTGCGGGTAATTTACAAAACTACATTTTAAAAGACTTTAAAGGTAACTTAGCAAAGGGTAATAGCTTTACTTGGAATACCCAGCCAACAGCGTATGCACTAGACCCTGCCGATAGCATTCATTACGTATCTAAACACGATAACGAAACACTATGGGATCAGCTGCAATATAAACACAGCACTAATATGAGTATTGAGCAGCGCGTTCGTGCTCATAATATGGCGTTAGCACTTCCGCTTATGAGCCAAGGTATTCCATTTATGCAAATGGGCGCCGACTTGCTGCGTTCAAAATCGATGGATCGTAACAGCTACGACTCTGGCGACTGGTTTAACTTTGTTGATTTTACCCAAGATACTAATAACTGGAATATTGGCTTGCCACCCGCACAAGACAACGAAGTGAAATGGCAAGAAATTATGCCTATTTCTGCTAATACCCAAGCGGCCGCACAGCCACAAGATATTACCTTTGCACATGATGTATTTAACGAGTTTTTACAAATACGTAGTAGCAGCGCACTCTTTAGATTAACCACAGAGCAAGATGTTATTGAGCGAGTGGGTTTTCATAACGTAGGTAAAGCGCAGCAACATGGCTTAATTGTAATGAGCATTGATGATGGCGAAGGGCTAACAGACTTAGACCCTGCATTTGACGCGCTTGTTGTCGTGATTAACGCAACCGAGCAAACCCTTAGCCATACTATTGCCACCGCAGCGGATTTTGAATTACACGACGTATTAAAAAACAGTGTTGATGCAAGCATGACCGATGCTAATTTTGCTGCTGGCGATAACGAAGGCACATTTACTGTACCGCCTTACACATTAGCTGTATTTACTAAAAACCAAGGTGAGAGCCAAGGTGCTGGTTTAAGTGCAAATGCGACAGTGGGTGCACCTGATGTAGTACCTTATGGCAGCACCGCTGTGTTTGTGCGCGGGACTTTAAACGACTGGGGCACACGCGATGCATTTGAATATATTGGCGAGGGTGAATACCGTATAGCAATTGCACTGAGCGCTGGCGATTACGAATTTAAAATTGCCTCTGAAGATTGGTCTACAGTTGATTTTGGCGCGCTTACTGACGCTGATAAAGATGTAGTTGAAAACCAAAGTGAGGCATTAACGCGCTCAGGTGCAAACATGACATTCAGCGCTGCTATTGATGCAACCTATGTATTTTCACTTGATGCTTCAAACCCTGAAAATCCAACGCTTACTTTATACAACGAAGAGCCATTTATAGGCACTGCTATTTATGTGCGCGGTACGCTTAATGACTGGGGAGTAACCGATGAGCTAAGTTATAAAGGTAAAGGCATTTACACCTTTACTAAAACACTGAGTGCTGCAAGTTATGAATTTAAAGTAGCGTCAGAAGATTGGAGCACGGTTGATTATGGATCGGCTGAGGGTGATGCCAGTGTAATGGTTGGCACCGCTGAGCAGTTGTCGGTTGCGGGCGCGAATATGACCATCGACATTGCAGAAGAAGGTGAATACCAGTTTATATTTGACGCCAGTGATTTAAATAACGTATCGCTAAAAGTGCTCAACGCTGAAATGTTTGCACAAACAACGGTATTTATTCGCGGCAGCTTAAATGACTGGAGTACTGATAACCCGCTTATGTACGAGGGTGATGCAATTTACTCTACATCAATAGATTTAGAAGCAGGTGACTACGAATTTAAAGTAGCGTCTGAAGATTGGAGTACCGTTGATTACGGTGGAGCAGGCGATACGCCGGTAGTGGCAATTGATGAACTAACACTACTTGAAGCCGTAGGTGCCAATATAGCACTAAATATTACCGAACAAGGTACTTACACCTTTAAGGTAATAGGCCCAGATAGAGAAAATGTAAGCATACTTATTAATAAGCAGTAGCAGTTATATTTTCCCAGACCTAAGCCGAGCATAGCCCTGTATGCTCGGCTTTTTTAATGCCTAATTAATACCTAACAAAAGGGGGGATTAAAAACGATAGTTAACCGACATCATAACAGTCGTGGTGTTATCGGTATCAATAATGGGTGAGTCTTCAATATCAGAATCGAGCTGCTTATAGTTAACCATGGCATTTACGTTCCAGTTTTTATTAATGTAATACATTAAAAATAAACCCGCATTGTAGTTAACCGTAGAACCAAGTTCGTAAGGCGCATAGGTGGTAGATTCGCCCAGTGCTACACCATAATAATAGTTAGATACATCACTGCTATTTAGCTCAACACCTACAGAAGGAACGAGCATTAGTTGTTTAGATAACTTAATAGGGTAACTGTAATTGGTTTTAAATTTAGCGCCATCGCCGTGGCCTATTACATCATGGGTAGCACTGGCGCTTATTTTACCAAAGCTTGCAGTGTAACTAACCTGCGTGCCAGCGTAGAGTGATAGCTTTCTATCGTCTAAGGCTTTTATGGCTGCAAGGTCTGAATCTGAGGTATCAAAGTTATCTCCTGGCTCTAAAACTAATGACCAGTTAAAACCTTGCTGCTCCACTAATTTATAATCAAGCGAAAAACCTTTAAAACTAAGCCTTTCGCCTTCGTAAGTAATGATAGGTAAAAATAGCGTTTCACTGTCGGTACCTGCATAAGGTGAGCTGGTAGAAATGACACCGCCCCCTAAAGAAAACTGCGACTCAGCTTGAGCAGTAATGCTGCCAAGTGCAAGTGTGCCAACTAATAACCGTAGTGAGTTTTGTATATAAGTGTTCATAGGAGCCTTGGTGTTAAGTAAAAAGTGAAAATTGTTTGCGATAAGTAAAGTGTGCCGCAACGCTATTAGGCTTTAGTGTAGCTATATTTTTGATTGGCGTTTGTAAGAGAGTGTATGAAAGTTTATCTGAATGTAAGTGGGTTAATACTCAGGCTTTTAATAAAGATAAAACCTGAGTATGGATACTTTAAGCGTGTTGATTTAATTTAAATTGTTTACGGCTATACATAAATAATAACGTGCCTGGAATATATAAAATAAGTGAAAGCGCTAATGTGTTTAGCCCCGCAGCATAAACAAGCCATAAACCATACACACTTGCGCCTAACCCCATTAGCTTAATGGGTACCGAGAGCTTTTGTGCAAAGGCGACTTTTACCATATAGGCGGCAACTAAAAAGTACGGCACCAATATCATAGACGTTGATACAAGCACTAAGGTGTTATAACTCTCGCCAGTAAATAAAATAAGCACTAAGCAAAGTTGCACCGTAAGGCTGGTTAAAGTTAATGACGCTATAGAGGTTCCGTTATGATTTTGCTTTTTAAAAACGTTAGGAAATGCGCCGTATTTAGCCGCGCTGTTAGGCACTTCGGCGGCGTAAATAATCCAACTTAAGTAAGAAGCCAGTACCGACACAATAAGCCCCGCACTTATAATAACTTTGCCAGTAGTGCCACTCATCATGGCCATAATGCCCGCCATTGAAGGGTTACTAAGTTGGGCGATAGTGCTTTGGTTCATTATTCCAAATGACAGCATGGTAATAGCAATATATAAAATAAGCGCTGCAACAACGCCTATCACCGTGGCTAGGCCAATATCTTTACGGTTTTTGGCACGTGCAGAGAGCACGGCAGCCCCTTCAATACCGGTAAATACCCATAAAGTAATAAGCATGGTATTTTTTACTTGATCAATAAAGTCTGTTTGCACGCTCACATGGCTTTGATTTGCCTTAAATACGTTAGGGTCAAAATAAGCATAAGCAAAGCCGATAAATAGCAACAGCGGGATCACTTTAGCGATAGTACCAAGCAGGTTAATGAAAGAGGCCTGTTTAATGCCTTTAACAATAATTAAATGCACAGCCCATAAAATAATAGATTCGCAAATAAACGCCATAAGGGTATTACCCTGGCCAAATAGAGTGAATGTTGGCGTATCTACAAATGCGCCTAAAGCAGCAAAAGCCACGACTAAATAACCCACCACCCCAATGGTGGCGCAAAGCCAATAGCCCCATGCAGATAAAAAGCCTGCTAGTTCGCCAAAGCCTTCTCTAGCATAAATATAAATGCCGCCGTCGAGCTCTGGCTTAGCGCGTGATAATTGTAAAAAACACCCTGCAAGCAATAAAATACCCACACCGGTGATAAGCCAACCTACTAAAACAGCATTTACACCAGCCACTTCGGCCATATTTTGTGGCAGACTAAATATCCCAGCCCCTACCATTGCACTAAATACCAGCGCGGTAAGTGCGACTAATCCAATTTTATTTTCTTTCATTTTACTACTTACATGTAAGCTAATAATTAGCGTTATAAAGAGGCAAAGTGCTGATTTAATGTTGCAATGTGTTCAGGGCCTATACCGCAGCAGCCACCAATTATGCTGGCACCTTGTTGTTGCCATTGCTTAGCCCATTGCAAGTAAGAGAGCGGGGTTAAGTCTTTGCGAACCTCATCTAACCCTTCGTTAGCTGTGGCTTCTTTAGTTTGTGGCGCAAATGCATTTGCGTAAGCACCCACTTGAACATGCTCTGCTCTTTGTGTTTTTAATTCCTTTTGGGTTAAAACTAAAGCTTGCTCTATTACCTCGGGCTGGCAGCAATTAAATAAAATGCCTTTTACATTTTCTTTTAGCATTGCAGTGACCGCATCTTGCACCGACTCGCCCGAGCGTAACGTGGCTTGCTCGTTGGGGTTTTCATCGTCAAGGGTAAAGGCAACCCACACAGGTTTTTGACTATCACTTACTTTACTGATTAGTGCTTTAATATCGAGCGCTTCTTGAATGAGGCTTTGGGTTTCTATTAACCACAGGTCGGCATAAGGTGCTAGGCCTTCTATTAAAGGCGTAGCAATGCGTGTTAGTTGCTCTGCTTGGTATAAATCTGGGCGATATGAGCCAAACATAGGAGGTAAACTTGCCGCTATTTTTGTGCCTTTATTGTGTTGCTCGACCGCTTTTTTAGCCGCTAGTCCGGCGGTTTCAGCCAGTGATTTAGCAGATTGATTAAAGCGTTCTTCGCCAATATGAAAAGGCACTAATGCATAGCTATTTGTGGTAATAACAGTGGCACCACTTTGTATAAAGTTACTATGAGCCTGCGTTACTTTGTCAGGGGCTTCTATTACTGCCAATGCTGACCACTCAGGTTGCTGAAATGGCGCACCAATACGAGTGAGCTCTCTGCTCATGCCGCCATCGAGTAAAGTTAGAGTATGAGTTGTCATTATGTTCCCTTTGTATGAGATAATTTCACTTTGGATGTTTAGACGTCTATAAAGCTGTTGCCAGAATATAAAGCACACAATTAGGTTAAACAACCCTATAAATTAAAATAATGGGCGTATTAACTAAGCGTTATCATTGCTTAACAACCTCGTTAAATTGCATTGAAGTAATTGATCACGTAACTTAAACAAGCAGTGTATTTTACTAGCAGTAAAGCGCCGTGTTTAAGTAGATTAAGGATAAACCAATGAGCAACTCTATTTTAAAAAGTGCCAGCTTTGATCCCAAAGTGAAGCAATACTGGATGACCATGGCATGCTTTTTTAGTGCCGTTGCACTAGTGACCATTCCACTTATACCTTTGGTGTTATTTGTTGTATGGCTGGTGGCAGGTAAAATTTTGGCCGCTATGTCGGCGCAATTACTCACGCAAAAGCTGGTTGTTAAACGCGGCATTTTATTTAAAGAAGAAAAATCTATACCGCTTGAAAAAATAACCGATGTTGGGCTGAACCAAGGGCCGCTTATGCGCTTTTTTGGCTTATATCGGTTAAGCTTTGAAACTGCAGGGCAGTCGGGTCATGGTGCATTGGTGTCATTACTTGGTGTTGAAAATGCCAGTGAGTTTAGAGAAGCCATACTTGAGCAAAAAGATGTATTGGCAAACCAAGGTAAAGCGTCGCAGCAGGCAACAGAGCAAAGTGAGAAAGAGCTACTGAGATCACTTACTTATAGTGTTAAAAATATTGAGCAGATGCTACTTGTTTTACTTGATGAAAGGCAGCAAAAGTAGCCTGTTTTAAAATTGTAAAGCTTATAAGGATATTTTTATGAATACGGAAATAGAAAATATATTTAATAATTATCCTGAGATAGCAAAAAGTAAGCTTATAAAATTACGAGAGTTAATTTATACCGTAGCACAAGAGCAAAACTTAGGAGCTGTTGAAGAGTCTTTAAAGTGGGGAGAGCCAAGTTATAACACAATAAATGGCAGCCCCATTCGCGTAGGCTTTAAGGGCTCCTCGTGTTATTTGTTTTTTCATTGCCAATCAAAGCTAGTAAGCACATTTAGAGAGTTGTATTCCCACACTCTCACTTTCGAAGGTAACCGGGCAATTGTATTAAATAGTGAAAAGCCATTACCAGAATACCCAGTTAAAGAGTGTATTAAATTAGCACTGACTTATCACAAAGTTAAACGCCTACCTTTACTAGGCGCATCATTATAAGTATTCAGTTGATGTTTAAAACACACTACATATTTGGTTTGCGTCACAGGTAATAACGGTTACGTTTTCATAACCCACACGCGTTAACGCTTCTGCTCCCAACGTTGCGCGCGCACCACTTGCGCAGTGCACGTAAATAGGGCGAGCTGCGTCTTTTTCTATTTCCATCAGTTTCATCTCGAGTAACCCACGCGGAATATTTATAGCGCCGGCAGCCGATTTTGTCGCGTGCTCTGCAGGTTCTCGCACATCAATAAGTAAACCTTTATTTTGTTCAAGCTCGAGTTTTGCTTGCGCTGCATCAATACGGCGTTGGTTAGGTGTGATAATTTTTAGTAAATCAGGAATTGAAGTAAGCATTAGTTTGTAAATCCTCTTTTGCGCAAAAAAGTCATTAATGGGCATCATTTAGTGTAGGCGGATTGCACTAAGTTAATACCAATAAATAACGTTAAAAATTGAAAGTTACTATCAACAAAGTAGCTTAGCAGTACTGAAATTGTAACAACATAGTCCCTAATTAAAGCGAATGAAATTAATATTAGTAAGGTCTAATATTAATTATATTAGAACTTGCTAATGTAAAAGTCTATAATTAAAACACGCAAAATAATTAAGTATCACAATGAATATTGAACAACTTGCAGAAAACGCCCAGCAGGCAGAGCAGTTTTTAAAATTAATGGCAAATAAAAACCGTTTAATGATTTTATGCAGTTTATTACAAGGTGAACAAAGTGTAGGTGAGTTAAATCAAAATGTTCCGTTGGCGCAGTCTGCTTTGTCTCAGCATTTGGCGAGTTTACGTAAAGCGCAGCTAGTAGCAACTCGCCGTGATGGGCACACTATTTATTATTCGCTGATCGACCCAAAAGTTGAGTCGATTATTACGTTACTTTACGAGTGGTTTTGCAAGCAAAGTACAGCTAAATAATGTGTTTTAAATAAAGGTCGCAATTTCATTAAGCGATTTTTTATCAAGTGCATGGGCAGGCACTGTGGCATCATCGCTTGGGTAGCCTGCAATAAGTAGCATGTATGGGCGTTCGTTATCTTTATCGCGATTACATATGTCGGTTAAAAAACTCATTGGCTTTGGAGTATGAGTAAGGGTTGCCAAACCACTGCGGTGCAAAGCTTGAATTAAAAAGCCGGTAGCTAAGCCAACAGACTCATGCACATAATAATTCGTATTTTTATCATCGCTGCTTACGCCGCCCTTTTTTTGACTAAATACAGCTATAAGCCAAGGTGCATGCTCTAAATAAGGTTTATTGGCGTCGGTACCTAACGGTTTTAGCGCATCTAACCATTCTTCACCTGCTCTGCCTTCGTAAAAAGAACGCTCTAATTTTTCTGCGGCTTCTCTTATTTGTTTTTTTACATCGCTACTGTTTATAGCCACAAAATGCCAAGGCTGATGATTCGCTCCACTTGGTGCTGTGCCAGCTGCTTTTATACATGCTTCAATAATATTTTTTGGTACTGGGCGATCGCTAAAGCTGCGAATGCTATGGCGGCGTTGGCTGGTTTGTAAAAACTCGTTAGCACGATTTAGCATTTCTTCATGTGGATATTCTATAAAGTCATTTAACGGCTGGCTTTGGTGATCTTGCATGGCTTTTCGTTTCTTATAAAAAGTATATGTGGTTTTTATACCGAGTGAATACAGTGCAGGCAAGTGTTATGAGTTTAAATTATGTTTATTTGTTGTTACAAATTTAACCAGCAAGTAACTTATGTTCCTATTTTCCTTGTGGTATAAAACATTATAAAAATAATTACTCATATTCAAGGAAGTAAAAATGCTATCAATAACAGGGTTATCTAAAACCTACGATAATGGCGTACATGCACTACAAGGTGTTGATTTATCTATCGGCAAAGGGATGTTTGGATTACTTGGGCCAAATGGCGCAGGTAAATCATCGCTAATGCGTACCATTGCAACACTGCAGTCGGCTGATTCGGGTTCAATCACTTTTGATGGTATTGATGTTTTTAAAGACCCACAGGCTCTGCGCCAACGCTTAGGTTACTTACCACAAGATTTTGGTGTGTACCCGCGTGTTAGTGCTTACGACTTACTGGACCATATGGCTGTTTTAAAGGGAATTCATAATAAAGCAGAGCGTAAAGAGTCGGTTGAAGGATTACTTGCACATACTAATTTATATCAACATCGCTCAAAAGCGGTAAGTGGCTTTTCGGGCGGTATGCGCCAGCGTTTTGGTATTGCACAAGCTTTACTAGGCGACCCCGACTTACTTATCGTTGATGAACCTACCGCAGGGCTAGATCCTGAAGAGCGAAATCGCTTTCATAACTTGTTAGTAAGCTTAGGCGAGCAAAAAGTCGTTATATTATCGACCCACATTGTTGAAGATGTAGCAGAGCTTTGCCCAAACATGGCGGTGCTGGCAGGCGGTAAAATACTATTAGAGGGCAATCCAATTGCCCTTACCGATAAACTCCAAGGCCAAATTTGGCGCAAAGCCATGAGCCAAGAAGAAGCGCTAGAGCTTGAACCGCAGCTGCCTGTTATTTCAAAACGCTTATTTGCTGGGCAAACCATATTACATGTATTAGCCAATGAAGCCCCTGAAGGTTTTGAGCTCAGCAGTGCAAACCTAGAAGATGTGTATTTTTCTACGTTGCTTAATCATCGTAACAGCCAAGTAGCATAAGGGGGCGCTATGTTTTTTAATATGCTAGCGTTTGAGCTGCGCTATTTTATGCGTCAGCCTTCGTTTTATGTGACCTCATTAATATTCTTTTTTATGGCGTTTTTTATAAGCTCCAGTAGTAAGTTTCCGTTAGGTGGGGCTAATGTTCATATGAACTCGCCTTATACCATTATGGTTTTAACGGTTACCTTTTGTACGCTTGCTATGTTTTTAGTGGTTAACTTTGTTGCAAGCTCAGCGATTCGCAACAGCGAGACCAAAATGGATGAGCTGGTGTTTAGTAAGCCCGTTAACCCGCTTGCTTATCAATCAGGGCGTTTTTTTGGTTCTTACTTAGTTGTACTTATTGTGTTTTTAAGCGTGCCACTAGGCGTATTTTTGGGATCTCAATTTGGCTTGTTGGTTGGCTGGCTCGATAGCGAGCTAGTAGGCCCCAATAAGTTTATATATTACGCAGCGCCTTTCTTATATTTAGCAGTGCCAAGCTTATTGGTCCTCAGTGCTATTTTTAATAGTGTGGCGGTCTATTTTAAAACCATGATGGCGGTATATGTAACGGCCGTGGTGGTTTATATAACCTACCAATTGGCGAGTATCTATTTTGACGATTTAGCGTTTAGAAATATTGTTGTTTACGCAGACCCATTTGGCACAGGGTCGTTAATTGACTTAACCCGTTACTGGACTGTAAGTGATAAAAATACTGAAGTGTTAACGCTTTCGGGCGATTTTTTAATTAACCGTATTTTATGGGTAGCAATAAGTTTAGCGATGTTTTTTGGCCTCGGAAAGTTAGGTAATCGCGTAGTCACTAAAAAACAGAAAAAGCAATTTGCTGTCTCAACGTTTGTAAAAAACAAACAAGCAGCACTTATTAGCAGCGCTAAAAATTACAAGTCAAAAGGGGTAAATACGAAATCGCAATTAGTAATGCGCAGCTTATTTGAACTTAAGCAAGTTATATTAAGTGCCCCTTTTATGATTTTAGCGGGTGTCAGTATTACTATGTTACTCGCACCACTTTTTGCACCTATTGGCGCATATGGCACAACGGATTGGCCGCTCACACAAAACATGGTGGGCATTATTCAAAACTCCTCCGCTTTGTTTATGTTTATCATTATTGCTTATTACAGCGCAGAGCTGGTTTGGCGAGAACGCCAAAGTGGTATGGGTGATATTGTTGACAGTTTCCCGGTGCATAACAGTGTGTTTTGGGTATCTAAAATTATTGCGTTAATCACTGCAGTTTGTGGCCTTTATTTAGTAGGCATGATGTTTACCATTGCAGTGCAGCTATTTAAGGGGCAATTTAACCTAGAGCTTGGTCAGTACTTATTTAGGTTGGGTTACCTTACATTACTGCCTTTAATTATGATGGCTATATTGGCGTTCTTTTTACAAATAATTAGCCCTAATAAATACATAGGTATGGGTTTATTTATTCTGTATTACATTGCTCAAATGGTAATGGGTGCTTACGGGTTTGAGCATCATATGTATCATTTTTCTCAAAGCAGTAGCGTACCGTATTCTGATATAAATGGTTATGGACATTTTTTACAAGGCGCGCATTGGTATACCCTATATTGGGGGGCATTGAGTGTGTTTTTAGCTATTGTAGGGTTTGCTTTATGGCATCGCGGCCCGTCGCAATCATTGCGTACTCGTTTATCTTTAGTGCGTTACAACATGTCTTTAAAAGGCCAGATTGCAGCCGTTATAAGTTTATTGGTATTTGTGGGCGCGGGTTATAACATTTATTACAACACCCGTGTAATCAACGAGTTTGTAACAAGTGATGATAACGAAGCGCTACAAGTAAGGTATGAGCAAGAGTTTTCACAATACAAAGACTTGCCACTGCCTATAATAACTGATGTTGACTTACACATTGATATTTATCCTAAAAAGCGTGCTTTAAATGCCGTGGCTAAAATTAAGTTTACCAATACCGCAAACGAGCCAATAACCCGTGTGTTAATCAACGAGCCTAGCCAATCTAAAAGCTGGGATGTAAAAATGGCGGGCGGAAAAATAGTAGAGCGTTTAACCGATTTTGGCATGGTATGGTTTGAGTTTGAACAACCGCTAATGCCCAATGAAGTACGAGAAGGCGAGCTCTCAGTTTCTCGTGAACACGACGGTTTTGTTGATAGGAGATCTGATACTCAACTCGTGCACAACGGTACATTTATAAATAATGGAGAATTATTGCCAAATTTTGGTTATCAAAAGTATTTTCAAATTGCCGATAAGTATGAGCGCCGCAAGCACGATTTACCTGAACTTGAGCGCGCACATAAACTAGAAGACAGCCGCTATTATACGCAAAATGAGTTTGGGCCTGCTAATGGCTTTATAAACTATAAGGCAACGGTAAGCACCGATGAGTCACAATTTGCTATTACACCAGGTTACTTAAAAAGTGAGAGTGTAAAAGACGGGCGCCGTACTTTTGTTTATGAAATGGATGCTCCAATTATAAACTTTTACTCTGTGCTTTCGGCAGAGCTTGAAAGTAAAAAGGTTGAGCATAACGGTGTAAATATTGAGGTGTACTACCACAAAGATCATGCATGGAATGTTGACCGCATGATTGAGTCAGTTCAAGACTCAATAGATTACTACACACAAGCCTTTGGCCCGTATCAGCATAGACAGCTTCGTATTATTGAATTTCCTAAGTATCGCTCGTTTGCGCAAAGTTTTGCCAATACGGTACCTTACTCAGAAAGTATGGGCTTTATTACAGACCTAAGAGATGAGAGTAAAGTTGACCTACCTTACTATGTAACCGCACATGAAGTTGCGCACCAATGGTGGGGGCATCAAGTATCAGGGGCTAATGTAGAGGGCAGTGCTGTTATTTCTGAAACACTTTCCCAGTACAGTGCGCTTATGGTGCTAAAAAAACGCTTTGGCGCCGAGAAACTTCGTAAATTCTTAAAGTACGAGTTAGATAAATACTTAATGGGCCGTACTGGCGAAGCCTTTGAAGAAATGCCACTATATAAAACGCAGGCTCAACAATACCTTCATTACAATAAAGGCTCAGTTGCGATGATGGCGATTTATGATCGTTTAGGTGAAGTACGCTTAAATGCAGCACTTAAAGCGTTTTTGAATGAGTTTAAATATCAATCAACGCCATATCCAACCACAATTGATTTACTTAGTTATTTAAAGCGAGATGCAACACAAGCTGAACAACGTTTTATTGATGATCAGTTTAAATATATAACGCTTTATGAGCTTGAAATGAAAGAAGTGTCGGTTACTGATGATGTTGATGGCGAAGGTTTTTATACAGTAACACTGAGCGTTGAAGCAACTAAGCAGCATGCCGATGGACAAGGTGAAGAAACTGAGCAGCCGCTCGATGAGCTAATTGATATTGCATTATTTAGCGACGACCCTGAAAACTTACTCGCTGAAGACTTTGTTATTTACTCGCAAAAGCATCAAATAGTATCTGGTAATAATACTATTGATCTAAAAGTAAAAGAAAAACCATTATTTGCAGGGGTTGATCCTTACATTAAGCTGGTCGACAAAGACAGTAAAAACAACTTAGCTAAGTTTTAAAGTCTATTTATTTACTAAACACTTAAACTGACTACTTTAAAGGCCGCATTTATGCGGCCTTTATGTGTAATAAACTGTATAAAACTTCATAGCGTTTCTACATATTCCCCACAGCTTTTTACGCTAATATTTTATGTTCTCTTATAAAGTTACCTTACTGGTATTTAGTTTATAAGGAAGAGTATGAAACCATTAATTATAGGGGCGATAGCATTAAGCCTCAGTGCTTGTTCTGCGGTAACCATTCAGCCACAGGCAACAGCAAAAATAACGAGCCAAGCTAATTACGAAGATAGCCGCCCATTTTATTTATGGGGATTAGTGGGTGAGCAGCGGGTAGACGTAAAACAAATATGTTCAAATACACCGGTTATTCAAATGCAGTCACAACAAACGTTTAGTGATGGAGCGCTGAGTTTAATTACGCTTGGAATATACTCGCCCCATACCATTAAAGTGTGGTGCCAAGAGCAAGTACTAGGGGAGACATTATGAGCATCAAGCTATTTGCAGCCGGTTGCACACTGATTATTTTAACGGGGTGTACAAATATTTACTTTGATAACGGTATGCAGAGCAAAGTAAGCAATAAAACGCTAAAAAGCTCACAGTGGCATCATAATTTTGCACTTGCGTTGTACGAGGGATCAGAGCCGTTAGATTTAACAAAACATTGCCCACAAGGGGAGTGGCAAAGCGTTCATACGTATAAATCGTTTACTAATGGTTTAGCTGAGGTGGTTGTGAATCAAATTGGCCCAGCTTGGTACCCTAAAACAGTAGAAGTACAATGTAATAAGGTACCATTTAAAGCAAAACAGCTATAAAACGAGAAAAGGGCCAAAAGGCCCTTCGTGTCGCAGCAAGTAACACATTCTTTCTTATAAATTAAAGTCTACAGAATAAGCAACGTAAGCTTTAATATCTGAGTCATCCATATCTGTATCAGATAAACCAAAAGTGAAACCATCTTTCGAAATTGATACACCGTAATCTAAGATATTATCATCGCCAATAAAGTCACCAGAGTAGTGGCCTAAGTGAAGTGCCATTTCAGTGCCGTTACTGCCAATAGCAAAACCGTAGTCAGCTGTCAGGTAAAGTGAATCACCAAAGTCTGTACCATCACCACTTGCAGCTGATGTTGCAAGTACTGAAGCACCAAATGTAAAGCCTTCAACACTGATGCTACCGTAAATTTCAGAGAAATCTGCGTCAGCTTCAGAAGCTGCATCTGGGTAAGCGTAATAAATATAGCCAACATCATAGCTAACGCTTTCGTTAATGTCGCCACCAAAGCCTGCATATAAATCAAGCTCATATGTCATTTCATCTGCCCACGATGCATTTGAAGCCCAAGTACCTGCATAAAAGCCCGATTCATTGGCGTAATCAATACCGCCTGAAATAGCTGCATCGCCCCCAGTTTGCTCTTGACCACGCCATAAGTAGTTTGATGTTGCCGCTGCATTAGCTGTTACTTCAGCATGTACGGCTGTTGATGTTAAAGATGTTGCGCCCATTAATGCTATAGCACTTATAGCGATGGTTTTTTTTAGTTTTAGCATGTCCATTTCCCGTTATATGATTTTTGCTCGCCAAGGTTTTTATTATGTATTCGGAACCTTTAGGCTGACGGCTTTTTATTGTTTAACTAACGGGATAATTGCACTGTATGTGCCAGCTTCATTATTTTTTATTAAAAATTATTTTTATACATTAAAAACATGGGCTTGTATTTTATAGATTGAGAAGAGAGATGGTATGTAGGAAGATGTTGCGCACACTGTTGGTGCATAAATTAACCTAGCCGCACCATGAAAGTACGGCTAAATTAGAAGTTTTTAGCCAAATATAGTGCGCATAAGGCTAATTGTTTCGTTTACACTACGACCTTTTTGAACTTCACTCACAATTGAATCGCGCTTACTGCGAATGTGCTCAGGAATATCGTCAGCAGCAAGTGCGCGGTCTACTAAAATTTCTGCAGACTCTTTACCTCTACGCTGAGTTTTACCTGTCGTAGTTGTAGTTCGTTTAGGCTTACTTAACAGTTTGATGTAGTTAGAGTTATCTGGTGTTTTTGCATCAGCATAGTGAAAGAAACATGGGATTAGTGCTTTAATAGCAACTAATTGTTCTTCTAACTCATTACTAGGTTTAGCCATTTTGTACCATGACATAGCTTGAATACCTTTTACAATATCTTGCCAGTAACGCTCAAAATCACTATTTTTTAGTTTAGAAACACCAAGGGCACCGCATAATGCATCTAATCGATTGTTTGTGATCGGAGTAAATATATCAGGGCGACGCATTGCAAGCAGTCGTGTTGCAGGCGCAAGTGTTGGTTTTTCATTATTGTCGGTGAATATTTTTGAATAAGCAGCAACAAATTGTTGATATTCGTATTGAGTAATGTCACCTTCAAGTGGAATATTTACTAGTGCATCGTCAAAGGCACCTGGTAAATCGCCAAGCATTTGATGAAAGCTCTTCGCACTTTTTGTTGATGCAAACCATTCAACGTCAAAGTTGTATGTGCTTGGATCAAGTGATGCCATGTGCTTACCGCTAAACGCAAGTAAGTCTTCAGGAATCATATCTTTAAGAGATTGTTCACGAATGCTTTTAATGTAGTCTACTAAGCGAAGCTGTTCATCAAGAGCAATAACGTCTTTGTGTTGTTCTACAAATACACTTACTACAGGCCACGGAGCAATACGTAAAGTTTTAACCTGTAAAAAGCTGATAGCTGAAATAAGCTGATCGTGTAGCTTCTTAAGTACTGGTAATTGCTGCGGCTCTAGTAAGTCGTAGTTCATACGATCTCTGCTTGCACTTAGCAATTCGTAACACCAAGGTAAAAAATCATCAGGGTGGTTTTCTACTTTCACGGCCATAAGGTTAAGGCTTAATTCTGAAGATTGCTTCAGAATGTTCTGATAGATTTGATTTTCTTGTTCGCCTAGCGTCATTTTTGACGGTGAAATTAGCAGTTTTTTCATGCCTTGTAGAATCTCCGGTTTAGATATATATTTTTTTGCTGGTCTATTTTAGCGCAATTACGCTAATAACAACAGCGCTGTCCTCCATACGTTGTAATTGAAGTAGCTAAATCGGTGTTTTTGCTAATAGAATGAGACCAACGCTTTAACATGTATCAATCATTTTTATCTAGTACAAAGAGACTTTCAACTGAGGTATTAAAATGCTTTGCTATTTTTAGAGCAATTATTACCGAAGGGGTAAATCGTGCCGTTTCTACTGTACTAATAGTCTTACGTGAAACCGCAATTAGATCAGCCAAGTCTTGTTGAGAAAGGCCTGCTTCTTTGCGGTATTTTGCAATTTTATTTTGCACTTTTGCTCCTAATCTTTGCTTTGCCAAAGAATTGATACGCCGTATATTAAACTCATTACAGCAAGGTAAAATGTAGCCATCATGCTGTGAGATACTTCTAAAGCAAGAGTATCGGAGAGTAAGTACACGCCACCCATACTAAAAAGTAAGCCAAGCACGACATGTTTATAGGCAATAGTGTCGATGGTATTTAAATACTCATCTTTATATGTAAGGTGGTATTTCATTCTCCATGTAAACCCGCCTCTGATCACAAACATAAAGAATGAACCTAAAAAAGCAGCAGTTCCTAAAAACAATAGTGGGGCTGATGTTTGATTAAGCATTGGGTAAACACTAATGATTAATAAAGTGACCCCCATGAATAATGAAAACCATGCATTTTGGCCCATAAATTTTTCTTCACTTTTAATATCGTAATTAGACATAGCTCATTTCCTTTTAAAATTTTTACAATATGTAACCTGTAGGTATCAATGCAACCTTAAGGTTTCATTGGGTCAATATTTATTTGTAACCTAAAGGTATCAAAATGTTTCAGGGGCGATTCAGGATGGGAATGTAATATCTAATAAAAAGCTTTTTTATCAGAACGACAATGATTTTAAGGCTAACACTCGCTATGATAAGAACATTATTTGCACGTTTGAAAGGACGATCATGAAAACCTTACTTAAAATTGTAGGTGTAATACTTTTACTATGTATAGCACTAATTGTTGCCGCACCGTTTTTAATCCCTACTGATACTATTTTTAACAAAGTTTCAGAACAGGTAGAACAAACAACTGGGCGCACTCTTACTATTAAAGGTGATAAAACACTTAGTGTATTCCCTGCATTAAAGTTAGAACTTAACGACGTGCATTTTGCAAATATGGAATCAGGTTCGCGCGCCGATATGGCGAGTATGAAACAGCTTGCTGTACACATACCTTGGTTTTCATTATTTGGTGGTGAGTTTAAATTAGATAAGTTTGTTATAAACGAACCAAATATCCTATTAGAAACCGACAAAAATGGTAAAGCCAATTGGCAGTTGTTTGATGTAGTTGCAGAGCAACCAAAAGAGCAGAGCCAACCAGGTGAAGCGATAAAGCTTCCAGATAACTTTGATATTGAGTTAGGTGAGGTTGCTATTTATGGCGGCACATTCACTTATCTAGATGGTCAAACAGGTGCCAAACAACAAATTAGCGATTTAGAACTCGCTATTTTACTTCCTTCACTTCGTAAAACATTAGAAGTAAAAGGAGGTATTACTTATATGCAAGAGCGTTTTGATCTTGATATAAAATTAGATACTCCTGCTAAAGCAATTGAAGGTGCTACTTTTAATGTTAAACAAACCTTAGATTCTCGTTTAGTTGATTTAACGTTCGAAGGGAGCATAGCTAAGCAAGGCCAAGATATTAAGGGTCAGTTAGCACTAAGCGGTGAGTCTGTTAAAAGTATTGCGAAATGGCAAGGTGTAGAGCTAGACGCTAAAGACAATGCATTTAACGGATTTAGTGTAAACGGTAAAATGCACCTACTAGGTGAGAAATTTAATCTAGAAGATTTAGTTGCGACGTTAGACGCATTAGAAATAAAAGGTAAGAGCGAGCTTAACCTAGGTAAGCGTTTAGTAGTAAATGCTGATATTAATTTAGGTATGCTTGACTTAAACCCGTATCTACCTGAAGCAGTGGCAAAACAAGAAGAGCCAGAAGAGCAAGAAGATAAACCTGC
This sequence comes from Pseudoalteromonas sp. SG45-1, assembly GCF_014164135.1. Classification (NCBI taxonomy): domain Bacteria; kingdom Pseudomonadati; phylum Pseudomonadota; class Gammaproteobacteria; order Alteromonadales; family Pseudoalteromonadaceae; genus Pseudoalteromonas; species Pseudoalteromonas sp. SG45-1. The sequence goes on along the minus strand of NZ_JACJEP010000016.1, from coordinate 10,589 downwards.
AGAGCCAATAGTATGGGATGACACTAAAATTGATTTAAGTGCATTAAATTCACTAGATGCAAATGTAGTGATTCGTTCAAGTGGATTAAAAGCCAATGATATTAAATTAGGCGCAAATCAATTTACTGTTGCTTTAAAAAATAGCGTTGCAAAACTAAGCCTAGATAGCTTTTCTGCTTATGAAGGGTCAGGTAAAGGCGTTATCAATGTAAACGCACAGCAAGTACCTTATAAAATATCAACTAACTTTGACTTAGCTGGAATAGATGCACAGCCTTTATTAACGGATGCGGCAGGTTTTGACAAGCTAATGGGTAAGGGGTCTTTAAATTGGAACCTAAACACAACTGGCCAAAGTCAAAAGTCGTTTATTGATGCGCTTAATGGAAAGCTTGGATTTGAGTTTGCTGATGGAGCTGTAAAAGGTGCAAATATAGCTGAGATGGTTCGTAAAGGTAAGGAACTCATTTCAGGTAACTTTGGTGCTGCATCTGAAGGGCTTAATACCGGATTTGAAGAATCTGAGCAAACAGATTTTTCAGCATTAACTGGAAGTTTTAACTTTACTAATGGCGTTGGCAAAAATACCGACCTATCACTTATCAGCCCACTTATTAGAATATCAGGTGAAGGCGACGTTGATTTACCGCAAACAACGGTCAACTATCGTTTGGTTACAGGTATAGTTGGATCTATCGAAGGTCAGGGAACTACCGATGACAGCACTGGCTTTAAAATACCACTACGTATAAAAGGGCCTTTCCACGATGTAGGTATAAAGCTAGATGTTGGTGATGCGCTCAAAGATGAAGCTAAGCAGAAGGTCGATGAGGCAAAAGAAAAAGCCAAAGACAAAGCAAAAGATAAAATTAAAGATAAATTAAAAGGTTTATTTGGTTAATTTATTACACTTTAAACAAACAAGGCACATTACAGGTGCCTTGTTTGTTTTGTAACCACCTGTAAAATAGCTACATAGCCGTAATTACTCAGCTTTAATTTCCCATCACTCCAAATTAATTAAAAAATAACCTATCGCTACCCCCTCAATGCTGGTACAATTGCCCGCCCTTAAGAGACAACTCGTTTGTTTTTGAGTGGGATTTAATCGAAATGTCTTGATTTTAAACAAATTTAAGACACGTTGTAATTACTACACCGGAGGTCATTAACATGATCCAAATGCAAACTCAGCTGGAAGTTGCTGATAACAGCGGCGCTCGCAAAGTGCAGTGTATAAAAGTCCTTGGTGGTTCTCACCGTCGCTACGCAGCGATTGGCGACATCATTAAAGTTTCTGTAAAAGAAGCTATTCCTCGCGGTAAAGTGAAGAAAGGTGATGTTAAAAACGCGGTAGTTGTGCGTACCAGAAAAGGTGTTCGCCGTCCAGATGGTTCTCTGATCCGTTTTGACAGCAACGCTGCTGTTATCTTAAATGATAACTTACAGCCAATTGGTACACGTATTTTCGGCCCTGTGACTCGCGAACTTCGTAATGATAAGTTCATGAAAATCGTTTCACTAGCCCCAGAAGTACTGTAAGGAGCCAATCATGGCAGCAAAAATACGTCGTGATGACGAAGTAATCGTACTAGCAGGTAAAGACAAAGGTAAGCGCGGAAAAGTGCTTTCAGTTGTTACTGAATCTGGTCGAATCTTTGTCGAAGGCATAAACTTGATCAAGAAACACCAAAAGCCGGTTCCACAATTGAACCAAGCTGGCGGCATTGTTGAGAAAGAAGCATCTATGGATGCATCAAACGTTGCGATCTTCAACTCGGAAACGAGTAAAGCTGATCGTGTAGGTTTCAAGATTGAAGATGGTAAGAAATTACGTATCTTTAAATCTACTGGTAAAACTATCTAATAGTTGGAGTAGAATGATGGCGAAACTGCATGAAGTATATAAAGACAAAGTAGTTGCTGAACTTCAAGAGAAGTTTGGTTTCAGCTCTGTCATGCAAGTCCCTCAGATCGAAAAGATCACATTGAATATGGGCGTGGGCGAAGCCCTAGCTGACAAGAAGATTTTAGATAACGCAGTAGCGGATCTAGCAGCAATCTCTGGTCAGAAACCTTTAATCACTAAAGCACGCAAATCTGTTGCTGGCTTTAAAGTGCGTGAAGGCTACCCGATTGGTTGTAAAGTAACCCTACGCGGCGAGCGTATGTGGGACTTTTTTGAGCGTTTGGTATCAATCGCTATCCCACGTATTCGTGACTTCCGTGGCGTAAGTGCAAAGTCTTTTGATGGACGTGGCAACTACAGCATGGGCGTACGTGAACAAATCATCTTCCCAGAAATCGATTACGATAAAGTAGACCGTGTACGCGGTATGGATATTACTATCACTACTTCTGCGAAATCTGATGAGGAAGGCCGTGCGTTGTTAGAAGCGTTTAACTTCCCATTTAAGAAATAAGGGTAGGGTTATGGCAAAGAATTCTATGAAAGCGCGCGAAGCAAAGCGCACAAAACTAGTTGCTCAGTACGCTGAAAAGCGCGCTGCACTAAAAGCTATCATCAGTGATGTTAACACATCTGAAGATGATCGTTGGGACGCGGTACTTAAGCTACAAGCTTTACCACGTGATTCTAGCCCTGCACGTCAACGTAATCGTTGTAACATTACGGGCCGCCCACATGGTTTCCTTCGCAAATTCGGCATGAGCCGTATTAAAGTTCGCGAAGCAGCTATGCGCGGTGAAATTCCTGGCCTTAAAAAGGCTAGCTGGTAATAGAATCATGGGAGTAAGACTATGAGCTTGCAAGATCCTATCGCGGATTTGTTCACACGAATTCGTAACGGTCAATCAGCGAAGAAAGTATCTGTAACGATGCCAACTTCAAAGCTGAAAGTAGCATTAGCTAAAGTACTAAAAGACGAAGGTTATATCGTAGATTTCGCTGTTAACGGCGAAACTAAACCTGAGCTTTCTATCGAGTTGAAGTACTTCGAAGGCAAAGCTGTAATTGAAAATATCCAGCGTGTAAGTCGCCCTGGTTTACGTATCTATAAGAAACGTGACCAATTACCTAAGGTAATGGGTGGTCTTGGTATCGCTATCGTATCAACTTCTAAAGGCCTAATGACAGACCGCGCAGCACGTAGTGCTGGTGTTGGTGGTGAAATCATTGGTTTTGTAGCTTAATCGGAGGGGAACTATGTCTCGCATAGCAAAGGCACCAATTACTGTTCCTGCCGGTGTAGAAGTTACATTAAAAGGCCAGGAAATCACAGTTAAAGGCAAAAACGGTGAACTTACTCGTACAATCAACAACGCTGTTGAAGTACAAGTAAATGACAACGTTATTACTACTTTACCTCGTGATGGCGTAGCTAATGCATGGGCTCAAGCAGGTACTGCTCGCGCTCTAATCAACAACATGGTTGTTGGTACGCATGAAGGTTACGAGAAGAAACTTCAGTTAGTAGGCGTGGGTTACCGTGCTGCAGCGAAGGGTAAAACATTGGATTTAACTCTTGGCTTCTCACACCCAGTTAATTTCGCAGTTCCTGAAGGAATTACGATTGAAACTCCAAGCCAAACAGAAGTTCTAGTTAAGGGCGTAGACAAGCAGTTAGTTGGTCAAACAGCTGCTAACATTCGTGCATACCGTAAACCTGAGCCTTATAAAGGTAAGGGTGTTCGTTATTCAGATGAGAATGTACGCCGTAAAGAGGCTAAGAAGAAGTAAGGTAAGACGATGGATAAAAAAACAGCTCGTCTACGTCGTGCTAAACGCACTCGTAGAAATTATATTGAACAAGGCACAACGCGTCTTGTTATCCACCGCACGCCACGTCACATATACGCTCAAGTTGTAAATGCTGAGGGTAATGTACTGGCTGCTGCTTCTACTGTTGAAAAGGCTATTAGCGAAACAGTTAAAGGCACCGGTAACGTTGAAGCTGCGCAAGCAGTTGGCAAAGCGGTTGCTGAACGTGCGGCTGACAAAGGCATCGAAAAGATTGCTTTTGATCGCAGTGGCTTTAAATATCACGGCCGTGTGAAGGCGCTAGCTGATGCTGCGCGTGAAGCCGGTTTGCAATTCTAGGAGTAGACTATGGCTAACGTAGAAGCAAAGCAACAACAGCCTGATCTAGCTGAAAAGCTAATCGCGGTGAACCGTGTGTCTAAAGTAGTTAAAGGTGGTCGTATCTTTAGCTTTACTGCACTAACTGTAGTTGGTGACGGCGCAGGTAAAGTAGGTTTTGGTTATGGTAAAGCACGTGAAGTTCCAGCTGCTATTCAAAAAGCAATGGAAAAAGCACGTCGCAACATGATCAATGTAGACCTAAATGGCAATACATTACAGCATCCTGTTAAGGGACGTCATGCTGGCTCACTAGTGTTCATGAAACCAGCCTCTGAAGGTACTGGTATCATCGCAGGTGGTGCTATGCGTGCAGTACTAGAAGTGACTGGTGTTCAGAACGTACTTTCTAAATGTTACGGTTCTACTAACCCAATCAACGTAGTACGTGCAACGATTTCGGCTCTTGAGAATATGAATTCTCCACAGTCAATCGCTGCAAAACGTGGCCTTCGCGTAGACGAAATACTGGGGTAACCATGGCAAATCAAACTGTAAAAGTAACACAAGTAAAAAGCTCTATCGGTCGTTTACCGAAACATAAAGCTACATTACGCGGTCTTGGTTTACGTCGTATCAACCACACTGTTGAGTTAGAAGACACAGCATGTGTACGTGGTATGATAAACAAGGTTTCTTACATGGTTAAGGTAGAGGGTTAATTCGATGCATTTGAATACACTTTCACCTGCTGCAGGTTCAAAAACTGCTCCAAAACGTGTTGGTCGTGGTATCGGTTCTGGTCTAGGTAAGACTGGTGGTCGTGGTCACAAAGGTCAAAAATCACGTTCTGGCGGCAAAGTACGCGTTGGTTTTGAAGGCGGTCAAATGCCTATGCAACGTCGTCTACCTAAATTTGGTTTTACTTCTCGCAAATCTTTAGTATCTGCAGAAATAAACCTTTTTGAAATCGCTAAAGTTGAAGGCGATGTGGTAGACCTAAGCGCGTTACAAGCAGCTGGTCTAGTTAAAAAGAACGTTCTTTTCGTTAAAGTTGTTAAATCTGGCGAAGTTTCACGCGCTGTTACCGTTAAAGGCCTTAAAGCCTCTAAAGGTGCTCGCGAAGCTATTGAAGCTGCCGGAGGCAAGGTAGAAGACTAAGGAAGTACTAATGGCTAAACCAGGTCAAGATACAAAAAGTGCACAAGGTGGACTTTCGGAATTGAAGCGCCGATTACTCTTCGTATTGGGTGCTATCATAATTTACCGTCTAGGTTCATTTGTGCCGATCCCTGGGATTGACGCCGCTGTACTTGCCGATTTCTTCGAGCAACAAAAGGGCACCATTGTTGAAATGTTCAACATGTTCAGTGGTGGTGCACTTGAGCGAGCTTCAGTGTTAGCACTGGGTATTATGCCGTATATCTCGGCTTCGATTATTACGCAACTATTAACGCATATGTATCCTCCGTTTATAGAGCTTAAGAAAGAAGGTGAGCAAGGGCGTAAAAAAATTAGCCAGTACACACGCTATGGCACGCTTGTGCTAGCTACTATTCAATCAATCGGTATTGCTACTAGCTTACCGGGCATGATGGAGGGGTTAGTTGTTAACCCTGGTATGGGTTTCTATTTCACCGCTGTGGTGAGTTTAGTTACTGGTACTATGTTCCTTATGTGGTTGGGTGAACAAATAACAGAGCGCGGTATCGGTAACGGTATCTCTGTTCTAATATTTGTTGGTATTGTAGCTAACTTGCCGTCTGCTATTGGTTCGACAGTCGAAATGGCGCGCCAAGGTGATTTGAATGTTTTTGTACTGTTGATGGTTGCGGTAATCGTATTCGCTGTTACTTATCTTGTAGTGTTTTTCGAACGTGGACAACGTCGTATTGTTGTTAACTACGCTAAACGCCAACAAGGTCGTCAAGTATTTGCTGCCCAAAGCACGCATTTACCACTAAAAGTAAATATGGCGGGTGTTATTCCACCAATCTTCGCTAGCAGTATAATTCTGTTCCCTGGTACAATTGCTAGCTGGTTCGGCCAAGGTGAAGGTCCAGTCGCTGATGTATTACAAGCTGTTGCTACTACGTTGACTCCAGGTCAACCGTTGTACTCGCTTGTTTTAGCTGCGGCTATTATCTTCTTCTGCTTTTTCTACACAGCGTTGGTTTTTAACCCACGTGAAACAGCAGATAACCTTAAGAAATCTGGCGCATTTATCCCAGGTATTCGTCCAGGTGAGCAGACATCTAAATACATTGATAAAGTGATGACACGCCTGACATTGGCAGGTGCTTTGTATATAACCTTTATCTGTCTGGTGCCTGAATTCATGACGATGGCGTGGCAAACGCCATTCTACTTCGGCGGTACATCAGTTTTGATTATCGTTGTAGTAATCATGGACTTTATGGCACAAGTACAGACTCACCTGATGTCTCATCAGTATGATTCTGTGCTGAAAAAAGCGAACCTTAAAGGCTACGGTCGATAAGGTCAGTTTACGGAGTTGAGCAATGAAAGTACGTGCTTCCGTTAAGAAAATATGCCGTAACTGTAAAGTTATTAAACGTGCTGGTGTAGTACGCGTAATTTGCAGTGAGCCTAAGCATAAGCAAAGGCAAGGCTAAGTAAACAGTCGTGCAGGCTGAGTTTTCTCGGCCTGTGTTTTTAGTAGTGATTTGGTCTTCGTTTGAGTATCCTTACGGGCTTTTCAAACTTTTGATTACCAAATTCGAATATAGGAGATGTGTTAGTGGCCCGTATTGCTGGCATTAACGTCCCTGATCATAAACATGCAGTTATTGGTTTAACAGCTATTTATGGCATAGGTAAGACTCGCTCTAAGGCTATCTTAGAAGCGACTGGTATCGCCGAAACCACAAAAATCGGTGAACTTTCAGACGAAATTCTTGACGTACTGCGTGATGCAGTTGGCAAGTACACTGTTGAAGGTGATCTTCGTCGTGAAGTTACTTTAAATATCAAGCGCCTAATGGACCTTGGTTGTTATCGTGGCCTACGTCACCGTCGCTCTTTACCATTACGTGGTCAAAGAACTAAGACTAACGCGCGCACCCGTAAGGGTCCTCGTAAGCCTATTAAGCGATAAGGGGATAGTATTATGGCTAAGACACCAATTCGTCGTAAAAAGGTTAAAAAACAAGTTGCTGATGGTATGGCTCATGTTCATGCGTCTTTCAACAACACTATTGTAACGATTACCGACCGTCAAGGTAATGCACTATCATGGGCTACTGCCGGTGGTTCAGGTTTCCGTGGTTCACGTAAATCTACACCATTTGCTGCTCAGGTTGCTGCAGAGCGTGCAGGTACTGCTGCTCAAGAATACGGTTTAAAAAATCTAGAAGTTTTCATTAAAGGTCCAGGTCCAGGTCGTGAGTCTGCTGTACGTGCTTTGAATGCTGCTGGTTACCGTATTACCAACATTACTGACGTGACGCCAATACCACATAATGGTTGTCGTCCACCGAAGAAACGTCGCGTTTAACAATAGGTTAGGAGAAATAACATGGCAAGATATTTGGGCCCTAAGCTCAAGCTGAGTCGTCGTGAAGGTACTGACCTGTTCCTTAAGAGCGGCGTAAGAGCTATCGACTCTAAGTGTAAACTTGAGACTGCACCTGGTCAGCACGGCGCTCGTAAAGGTCGCTTATCTGATTACGGTTTACAATTACGTGAAAAGCAAAAAGTACGTCGTATCTACGGTGTATTAGAAAAGCAATTCCGTAACTACTATAAAGAAGCTGCTCGCCTTAAAGGCAACACAGGTGAAAACTTGTTACAGCTTTTAGAGCAACGTTTAGACAATGTTGTATATCGCATGGGTTTTGCTAGCACACGTGCAGAAGCACGTCAGTTAGTAAGCCATAAAGCGATTTTAGTTAATGGTCGTGTTGTGAACATTCCTTCATACGTAATTACTCCAGAAGATACTGTTGTAATCCGTGAGAAGTCTAAGACGCAAGCACGTATCATCGCTGCTCTAGAGTTGGCTGAGCAACGTGAAAAGCCGACTTGGGTTGAAGTTGACGGTAAGAAATTGGAAGGCAGCTTTAAGCGTCTACCTGAGCGTTCAGACCTGTCTGCGGACATTAATGAACAACTAATCGTCGAACTTTACTCTAAGTAAAGTTAAGAGTTAAGAGAGGATAAAATGCAGGGTTCTGTTACAGAATTTCTAAAACCAAGGTTAGTCGACATCGACGCTATCAACCCAACGCGTTCTAAAATAGTTTTAGAACCATTAGAGCGTGGCTTTGGCCATACTCTGGGTAATGCTTTACGCCGTATATTACTTTCATCTATGCCTGGATGTGCAGTAACTGAAGTTGAAATCGACGGTGTATTACATGAGTACAGCGCGAAAGAAGGCGTTCAAGAAGACATCATTGAAATACTATTAAACCTTAAAGGTTTAGCAGTAACGTTAGAAGGCAAAGATGAAGTTTTTCTGACCCTGACTAAATCTGGTGTAGGCCCTGTTACTGCGGCTGATATTCAGCACGATGGCGATGTAACAATTGCTAATCCAGATCACGTTATTTGTAATTTAACTACAAATAACAGCGAGATCAGCATGCGTATTCGTGTTGAACGTGGTCGTGGTTATGTGCCGGCATCTAGTCGTTTATCCTCTGATGACGATGAGCGTCCAATTGGTAGATTGTTGCTTGATGCATCATTTAGCCCAGTTGAACGTATTGCGTACTCGGTTGAATCAGCTCGAGTTGAGCAACGTACAGATTTAGACAAGTTAATCATTGATATGGAAACAAACGGCACTTTAGATCCAGAAGAAGCGATCCGCCGTGCGTCTACTATCTTAGCTGAGCAATTAGATGCATTCGTAGATTTACGTGATGTAACTGAGCCAGAAGAGAAAGAAGAGAAGCCAGAATTCGATCCTATTCTACTTCGTCCAGTTGATGATCTTGAATTAACAGTACGCTCAGCAAATTGTTTGAAAGCCGAGCAAATTCAATATATCGGTGATTTAGTTCAGCGCACTGAAGTTGAGCTTCTTAAAACGCCTAATCTAGGTAAGAAGTCTCTAACTGAAATTAAAGACGTGCTAGCTTCACGTGGACTTTCTCTAGGTATGCGCCTAGAAAATTGGCCACCTGCAAGCTTAGCTGAATAATCTAAATCACTATATTAGTTTAGTTAGAAGGATAGGGTCATGCGCCATCGTAAGAGTGGTCGTCAATTAAACCGTAACAGTAGCCATCGTAAAGCGATGTTTAGCAATATGGCAGGTTCTTTGGTGAAACATGAAATCATCAAAACTACTTTGCCAAAAGCGAAAGAGTTACGTCGTGTAATTGAACCTTTAATCACACTGGCTAAGACTGACAGTGTAGCAAATCGCCGTTTAGCGTTTGCTCGCACGCGTGATAATGAAGTTGTTGGTAAATTATTCAGTGAAATCGGTCCACGTAACGCGGATCGTCCAGGTGGTTACACTCGTATTCTTAAGTGTGGCTTCCGTACTGGTGATAATGCACCAATGGCTTATATTGAACTAGTTGGTCGCCCAGCGACTAGCGAAGCAGTTCAAGAAGACGCACAGTCTGCAGAGTAAGTCTTAAAGAAACCTAAAAGCCGAGCTTATGCTCGGCTTTTTCTTGCCTAAAATTTGTCAAACTATATGAACCAGTAATTACCTTTTATTATGTGCATCGACTCATAGATTCTGAATCGATAGGTTGTTTTGACTGCTGTTTTAATAACTTAGCCTAGTTACCTTTACTTACCATTCATCCAAAATAGCCTATCCGGTTTTAGTTAAATATCATTTTCACTTTATATAGTGATTTACAGTTATTAATAATAGCACTTCGAATTTAACTGCCATTAAGCAATCCCTAACGAAGTTTTTATTGATTAGAGCTGATCAGAAGATATATGGGGTCGTTCTCTTATCTATATACCGGTACTAAGAACCTCATAGTAAAGCTAACCATTGGGGCCTTAGTAAACTCACTTCTCAAATAAAAATATAGCCCAATGAATTTAAATCTCAGCTTTTGACTATTTCAAATGATTTTAGTAACACGACTCTTAACTTATTGGTTGGCTTTTTCAGCATTGATGATCCAAATATGTCTCTACTGATCACTAGTTACCATAACTTTGACTTTAAATAGCTCTATAAACCTCTCAATACAGGTGGTTTAGTTGTGTTTTTGAGCGTTTAGCTCAAATACTCAGCGAACAACACATTATTTCAAGTTTTCTTCAAAAAAGGGTTGATCTGTTTTCGGATCTCCCTATAATGCGACCCCACTGAGACGGGAAACGCCAACGCATAGCGAGGCACGAACAACTCAGGGTGTTAAGTAAAACTTAGATTGAATCTTTTTAGAAAGTTTAAATTTAAGTGTTGACAAAAAAACAGGAAAGCGTAATATGCGCAGCCCTAGCGAGATAAAGTTCAACTTTATAATCGCAACGTTCTTTAACAATATAAAGCAATCATCTGTGTGGGCACTCGTACAGATTGAGTTCTAACAGCCAAGCT
>NZ_JACJEP010000015.1:0-110464 GCF_014164135.1 Pseudoalteromonas sp. SG45-1 | reverse complement strand
TTCTAATTTGATTGCTGCAGAATACGTTGCACGTTTTAATTTCGTCATTTTTTCACCCAAATTTGTATGCTTATCAGCATAACATTTCTTTCTTAATGGGTGGCCAAAATTAATTTACCACTACAGTATGGGGTTTGAGTTTAAGGAAAATCTCGATGACTTCGACGCAAACACCGAATACTTCTCCCTGGGAACAGATCCCATAGGAGACTGGTTTGTTATGACAAAAGATGAAGGTGGTAAGATTTCCTTATCCGACCATCATACTTACGGGCTGTATGATCACTGGCTAAACCCAAACCACCTGATTGCCTGGGCCTTACGCCTAGAGCTGGCTGTTGAAAACAACCTTACAGAAGCTGAGATTATGCAGTACTGGAAAGGCCGCGCGAACAGGCTAGAAAAAGTCACCGTTGAGCGAATAGCAAACTCTATAGATGAATAAAATTAGCTACTAGATAGCTGGAGGGAGAATCTAACTTTCAGCTATTACACTGACGTACATAACGAATCCTGCCTAGTTTTCATTTAAAAAACGTAGTAATAGTACATTTCAGCGAAACTAAGGGCGCGATCACAAATTTAATATACAACAACCTGAGACGGCTTAAGGTGGCATATGTTGTAAAATATTACATTAATTTTGAAAGGTAATTTTATAGTCGGACTTGATACGATTTAATAATCTCTTTAAGAAAATTGATTCCGCGTATCATGCACAATTAGAGGGCTTGCTAAACCTAAATTGAGCAATTGCTTAACCGCATTTTATCCGTGAACTTAGCTCAAAAATATTCGCAACGCTGTAGTTTCATGTACCATAAAGCCAAAGAGTTTTAATATTAACCACTTTAAAATCAGAATATGGAAATTAATTAATGAGTGATATAAAAGTTTATTTATCAGATCGCTTTGCACAATTTTTAGACACTATAGGTGGAGATTCTCCTTACGATAAGGATGCTGCTTTAGCCATGGTTTTCATCTTAATGGAGAGAAAAGTTTTCACTCGAAAACAACGGAAAGTTTTATCTCTAGAACTAATTGAGCAATGTTTAAATAATAAGAGTATGTTCGATAACATTATTGCACAACCATCAGAGACTACCTCGTCTACATATGACTACTGCTACTATCCTTATACAGCCAAATATTTAGCTAAATATGGCGCGCTTAACCTCTCCACACTCAAATATATATTGACTGAATTAGATAAAGAGCTTTTTGCTGCCCAAGGCTCTAGCTCAATGAATATGTCAGTCCATAATATTCAAGGTAAAGCTGAGAGCGCTATAGTAATTAATGATTGCATTAAATTAATACAGGGTTATTCAAATGCTAAACCGTAAACGAATAGCTAAATTGTCTAGTGTCTAGTGTCTAGTGTTCATATCAACCATTTTGGTCATTTAGCGTAACTTAAGAGTGATATATGTTACCTAGATTAAAAATTAAATATTTCATTGTTATTGTCGTTTTGATTGGGTTTTCTGTTGGCTTTTTTAATATTAGCTGGTCTAGTTTCAAACTCACTAATCATGAAGTTACTTATATACAAGACACACTCAAAAACGGTGAATTATCGCCTAATATGGTAATAATACCGCCAGGTACAGGCACCATAGGTGGTGAAAACTTTCGTTCTTTTCAAGATGAAGCGCCAATTTTTGAAGCGACAGTAAAAGATAGCTATGCACTAAGTGAAACTGAAATTACCTTTGCGCAATATGACCAATTTTGTAAAACCGGCATACGCTCTTGCCCAAGCGATGAGGGTTGGGGTCGTGGTAAGCAACCTGTGATCAATATATCTTGGTTTGATGCCGTTGCTTATACAAAATGGCTAAGCAAAGAAACAGGCTATACATATCGATTACCAAGCGAAGTTGAATGGGAATATGCTGCTCGCGCTGGAACAAGTAGTAAGTTTTGGTGGGGTAATGAGTATAAACAAGGCATTGACCACTGCGATAGAGATTTAGGTGGTTGCCCAAAAGGCTCTGATTTAGGACACCCTTGGCAAGTAGCTATTTTAAAGCCAAACCCTTTTGGTTTATACGATGTAACCTCAAATGTATCTGAATGGGTGGAAGACTGTTATGTAGATAATCATAACAATGTAACGGGTACTACTGCTGCAAATAAAACTGGTGATTGTAATGATAGAACGGTGAAAGGTGCTAGTTGGACTATGCCACAGCCGCATGTACATCACTCACTAAGAATGGGCTTTACTATAAATGCAAGAGCCGACTTAATTGGTTTTAGAGTATTAAGAGAAATTAATAAAGACGAATTAAAGGATTAAAATGAACGTTGCGTGCCCAAACTGTAAAAGTAAGGTTGATAGTAAGGATATAAAAAATATAAATAAAAAAGGCATTTTTATTGAAAAGCAATGTCCTTCTTGCCGTGGATGGTTTGGTTTAAACAAAACGCAAGAAGTTTTAAAAACAGCTGGGATATTACTTTTATTAATCACTAGTCTGCTAAATATTTTCAGCATTAACAGTGAATATAGTTTAGTTTTCTCAACCATAGGCTTTGTTGGAATATTTATAGCAATAATTATTACTTTTTTTGGTAAACATGAAACGGTTAAATAATAAAAAAACAAAAAAGAAGCCAAAAATAAAACACGCTAATATTAGTAATACCAGAATGTTATTAAATCAAATAGCATTCTCCTTGTTTTCTTTTTCTTTAGGGCTATTGCTTATAATAATAACGGTCAAATCTATATACGACGGATATGTTCTTACACCAACAGATTATCGAGTTGAATCTGATGTTTATTTTTTATCGACCTCTCCATTTTCTTATCTTTTTAACCTTCTTTTTTACTTAGGGGGTGGGATCTTTTTTTTAGTGCTACCTTATTTAAGTAGAGATATGTTCCCTCGTAAGAAAGAAAAAAAGCTAAACAAAAAAGTTCAAAGAAAAAATAAACAATAGTTTTAATTAACTCGTTTTGTATTTATACAATAACTCAAAAGGTATATGGCAGTAATCATCAGGGTGATTAGTTAAACGGTCTTGATGCTCAGGATCGCTTGGCACGTAGTTAGTTAACAACTCTACCCCTACCACAATTTTATCGGCATCACTGCGTTTGTTTATATAATTGCTTGCTGCATCTAAATGGCTTTGGTTTTTGCTGTAAATAGCAGTGCGGTATTTAGGGCCTACATCATCCCCTTGTTTATTAATGCTATACGGGTCAATAATTTCAAAAAAGTAGTCATACAGCTTATTTAGGCTAACGACTTTTAAATCAAAAATGACTTTTACGCATTCGGCATAACCATCGTATTCGCCGTCAGTGGTTTTGCTTGTACCATTAGCGCGACCTGCTTCAGTACTTATTACGCCTGGTAAGTGCTTTAAAAACTCTTGTACGCCCCACAGGCAGCCACCAGCAAAGTAAATAGTATTTTGTTGTGTCGTATCCATTATAAATGTTACCTAATAAGTAATTATACCGATTGCATTAAAATAGTGTTCAATTATAGCGCCAAGAAAATAGCGCAATAACAAGGCGAAAATTATGACATATAGTTGTTCTATATAAATAATTTTTAACGCAGTGAGTGCGCTATTTAATACGATAGAATGACCATGTTTTTAATAAAGTCGGTATTACGTAAATGGTTATCAAATGCAGTTATTAACAAATTAATGTACAATCGCGCACAAAATGACTGCTGTTACGTTTAGTTATTTTATCATGCTCAAATATAAGCTTTGAAATTAATTGTAATCGCAGCTACAAATAAAAAATGACGAGAAACACATGAATCGCACACCACACCTTATAATACCTGCAATATTATGCAGCGTTACTGCATTTGCTAATGCTAATACGCTATCTGATGAGTCACCAATCGAGAAAATAACGGTTGAGGCCTCACCCACTGCAAATAAGTTGCCAGTAGGTACATTCGACTCGCCTATTTCTAATTTAGAATATGACCCCCGTGTTGACCTTCAATCGCGTAATATGGCTGAGGCGCAAGCTGATGTAACTATTCGTGGTGGGATTTTTGAAAACACCGGTTTTAGAGTAGGAAGCGCTACCCTGCTTGACCCGCAATCTGGGCATTATTTTGCTGAAATACCCATTGCACCGCAAATGCTAAGCGGCCCAGATGTTTTAACCGGTGCCGATAACGCACTTTACGGTATGAATAGCTCTGTAGGTACAGTTTCGTTTGGTTGGAAACCGATTATTACTGGCGGTAGTGTATCCCTTGGTACTGGCACAAATGACTTTAATCTGCAAAGTATTCACGCTGCTAAAAACACACAACTTGATAGTTTAGTTAACTATACTCTGGGCTTTGAAGGTGAGTATTCTCATTCGCAAAGTGATGGCACCATTGATAATGGCGATCATGACTTTTCGCGCGCCTCAGCTCGCGTGCAATTAGCTAGCGAGCACAGCCAAACAGATTTGTTTTTTGGCTCACAAGATAAGTTTTTTGGCTGGCCTAACTTGTACACCCCTTTTGGCGTTAACGAAACTGAAGATTTAGAAACCCGTCTTTGGATGCTTAATCACAAGCAAAACTACTCTGATAACAGCAATTTTGAAGTATCTGCTTATTATCGTACCCATGACGATCACTATATTTACTCTCGCGAAAATCCAAGCGCTTTTGAAGCGTTTCACAAAAGTGAAGTTAAGTCGTTAGCGCTATCGGGGCATCATGCTCAAAGCTATGTATTTGCTGTAAATTATTCAGCACAGTTTATTGACGACTCAATTGAATCTACCACGCTTGAAAACAACTTTACCTCTCGTAAGTATTATAAATTAAGCGTATTGCCTGAATACAAAATGGCGCTTGAGGATAATAAACAACTTACCTTTCGTTTAGGCGCAGCCTATGACGATACAAATCGTGATGATGCTGAAGTATCAGCTATTGGTGACATAACCTTAAACACCCAAAATAGTGACGGCACAGCACAAACCCTTTACTTATCATACGCGCAAGCGAGTCAAGTTGCAGGCTACACAGCCATTGGCGGCAGTGATTCAGGCGGGTTATTTAGAAGTAACTACAACCTTGAGCGCGAAACCACATCAAACTTGGAGCTAGGTTTATTACTTGAAGAACAAAGCTGGCAGTTAAACTCGGCTATTTTTTATCGAAAAGATAATAACTTAACCGATTGGACCTTTAATTTTGATTCAACCTCAGCGCGCTTTGCAAACCCAGTAGATATTGATACTGCAGGGGTTGAATTTTTAGCGACTAAGCACTTTGAGACAGCAAAGCTTATAGCAAGCTACACCTATTTACATAAATCAGAAAACTACGGCGCAGCCGATATTGATGCCAGCTTTTACGCGTTAAACTTTCCTGATCACCGTTTAACACTTGGCGCTGTGTACAACCCAACTGATATTTTAGAATTTAGAATAGATAACGAATGGCGTACACAACACAAAAATGCACTTAGAAACGGCAATGATAACGCGTTATTTACCCAGCTAACACTTAAAATAACGCCGCCACAGTTGAGTAATTTATTTATCACCTTAGCGGCAGATAACTTATGGGATGAGTCGTTTGAAGAAATACCAGGTACACCTGGGCGCGGTGAGCAATATACGTTAAGCGCAACGTATAGCTGGTAGAAATGAGCTATCACATTCAAAGGCCTGTTTATTTAAAACAGGTCTTTGAATAAATATTTAGCAAAGAATAAACGACATGCTAAATATTAAGAACTTTGATTACTCAGCTTATATTGAACCAGAACGACATTGTCTCTTTCTTAGCTCATTATCAATTTGTAAAGGGCGACTAAGCTCATCTGTAAGAACCTGCGAAACAACCGTACCGGTTTCAACTTCTTGTATCCAGATTGATATTTTATCCCCTTCCCTTTTTCTATTTAGCATGTAGCTTTTATCAGAATCTAAATTAACGTTAAAATTAACAAAAGCTTCTTTTTGACTATTTAAAACATCAGGGTTTGAAACACTCGCCTTTACCCATAAATCGTGCTCACCACTGATATACTGCTTTGGTTCAGCCCATTGTGTAGGTTTTTTGTTAAAGCACATCAAGTGGACATATTCAAGATCTACTCCCTGCTCTCTTTTAAAGTTTTCGAGTCTAAAATGGTCTTCTTTAATATCGGTTTTAATGGGTAAGTTTGAACAACCTAATAAAGTCACACCTAATGTAAATGCTGTAAGTAAATTTTTCATTTTTCTTTCCTTTTAAAAATTAAGATTGAACGAAATCACCTATAAATGAGATTTATAAAAAGTATCTTACAATTTCCTATATTAGCAACAAAATTAAATATGTCTAATATTTCACCATAGAATATATTAACGACTGCTTTTAATAACCTTGTGAAGATTTTTATTAATAATATATTGTAAATAGATGTGTATTAAAAACGAGGATTAAGTTAGCTCTTCGAGCTCTGTAATAAGCGCTAGGGCTTGTGCATTTGTAGACCCGCACACATCAAGCGTGGCACTAAAATCACTACATACTTTAGGTCGGCTTGAATCACCAAATAACTTACATAAATTACGTTCATCTAGCTGAATACAACGCTCTCCGGCTTTTTTACCATTTGGCATACCTGGAATAGGCGAACTAATACTTGGCGCAATACAACATGCGCCGCAGCCTAGCCTGCAATTCATCGATTCGGTTTTCATAATTTCCTCTGTATAAAAAACACTTACTTTAATTTCTTTTTAGGAACTTAATTAGTCACATAGTGAGTTGTAACACACACATGTAATGCTTTGTTACATCTTAAAACAGCTTGTAAACACTTTATTGCGTATTATTGCTCTGTCACCACCAATTATGAAGGAATGCCTTGTGGCTACTACAAAACAAATAATACTCCCAATCGCTGTTTTAGCAGGCGGTATTGCTTTAGCTTTCGCCTTTATGGCAATGAAAAAACCACCCGAAGAAAAGCCAGAGCAAGATTTACGTCCTTTAGTAGCAACACAAAGCGTACTTTTAGATTCTATAACGCTCGATGTTAAATCGTACGGCATTGTTAAACCAAAATATCGTACCGAGCTAATAGCACAAGTTAGCGGGCAAGTTATTTCGGTATCAGATCAATTTGTTGAAGGCGCGTTTGTAAAGCAAGGCGATATTTTAGCACGAATTGATGCAAATGATTACGAAGCAGACTTTATTGAAGCGCAAGCGGGTTTAGCACAAGCAAGCTCAGCACTTGAAATAGAACGCGCGCAAGCACATGTCGCTCAAGCTGAGTGGGAGCGCATTAAGTCAGACTCAAGCGACGCTATCGCATCAGAACTTTATTTACGAAAACCACAGCTGGCCGAAAAATTAGCGCGTTACCGCTCTGCTCAAGCAAGTGTTAAGCGTGCTAGCCGCAATCTTGAGCGTACTTATATTAAAGCCCCTTATGATGCCATTATTAATGAGCGCACAATTAGCTTGGGGTCAGTAGTAAACCCAGGTAATAGTTTTGGCGCACTAAGCGCAACCTCAGTTGCAGAGGTACGTTTACCGGTTGCCGATCAAGAACTGCAATATTTAAAAAATGGCGGCGTAGGCTCAAATGTTACATTTAACGCAGAATACGCGGGTAAGCAAACAATGTGGCAAGCCAAAGTAATTCGCACCGAAGGTGTGGTTGATCAAACAAGCCGTATGAGCTACTTGGTTGCACAACTTGCAACACCTTATGGCGATAAAACACGTCCTCTTCGTTTTGGTTCGTACATTAATGCTACCATTGAAGGCCGCCCGCTTGATAACGCAATTATTGTTGCGCACCACTTAGTTAAAGATAATAAAATTGTAATTTTAAATGACGATTTAACATTGTCGTTTAAAACCCTCAATATTATACGCGAACAAAACGGCATGATTATAGCCAGCCAAGGGTTAAACAATGGCGAGCAAATTGTTACCTCAGCGCTTGAATACCCAACTGAAGGTATGGCAGTAAAAATTGAAGATATTGCGCCTGATAAAACTGATGTAACTCAACTTGCGCTGAAAGAGGAATAATCATGAACACTCGTGAAACAGGGTTAATAGCATGGTTTGCCCGAAATCCCGTTGCAGCCAACCTACTAATGATATTTATATTAGTGGGCGGTATTTTAATGGCAATGACCATTCGCAAACAAATGTTCCCACAGTTTGAAAGCAACTGGATAAGCGTACAAGCAGTTTACCCAGGTGCAGCCCCGCAAGAGGTTGAAGAAGGCATAACCATAAAAGTTGAAGAAAACCTCGAAGGTATTGAAGGCATTAAACGCCTAATTACGTACTCTAACCGTGGTTTTTCACAAGCGTGGATTGAAATAGAAGAACAATACAATCCACAAGAAGTACTTGATGAAATTAAAGTACAAGTTGATTCAATAAACACCTTTCCTGCGGGAATGGAGCGCCCTGTTGTGCGCCGCGATAAGTTTGAGCAAGAGGTAATGATACTCGCGCTTTACGGCGACATGAGTAACTACCAGTTAAAAGAGCTTGGCAACGATATAAAAGACGAACTACAAGCACTGCCTCACGTGAATCTTGTTAATTTTAACGGCGGCTTAGAATACGAAATTGGTATAGAAGTCAGCCCTGATAAACTACGCGAGTACGGCTTAACATTTAGAGATATTGCAGGCGCGGTGCAAAACTTTTCGGCAAATATGTCGGCGGGGCAAATACGCTCTGAAAATGGTTATATATCGATGCGTGTTGAAAAACAAGCCTACCGTGGTTTTGAGTTTGAAAAACTGCCACTTATTACCCTTTCTGATGGCGCACAAATTTATTTAGGCGATGTAGCAACCATTAACGATGGCTTTGAAGAAGGCTTACAGTATTCAAAATACAATGGTAAAAATTCACTCTCGTTTGAAGTAAACGCATCAAAAGATCAAGATATTACCGATGTAGCAAAAGTTCTTAAAAGCTACATGGCGGCTAAAGAGCCACTTTTACCTGCAGGCGTTAAGCTATCTCCTATTGTTGATTTAACTTACTACCTTGAAGGTCGACTCGATATGATGGTCGATAACATGATTTGGGGTGGCTTGTTAGTAATGATAGTGCTGGCACTATTTTTACCGCTACGCTTAGCATTTTGGGTAATGATGGGTTTACCGGTGTCTTTTCTGGGCGCCTTTTTGTTTATGCCTATTGGCTTTTTAGATGTAACAATTAACCTAGCCTCTCTTTTTGCCTTTATACTTGTGCTCGGGATTGTTGTTGATGACGCCATAGTTGTGGGCGAGTCAGCCAGTGCCGAAATAGAAAAATACGGTCACACACTTGATAACGTTGTACGCGGTGTAAAACGCGTTGCGATGCCAGCAACCTTTGGTGTACTAACGACTATTGCGGCATTTTTACCTCAAACACTCGCAACCGGCCCTGGCGCTGCTTTTTCTAAGGCCATTGGTGGCGTGATTATTTTATGTTTGATTTTTTCACTCATTGAATCAAAACTTATTTTACCTGCGCATATTGCAGCAATGAACCCACGTAAACCAAATCCTAAAAACCTATTACACCGCTTACGTATGGTGATTGATAGCAGCTTAAAAAGCTTTGTGAATAACTACTACCTTCCTTTTGTTGGCCGCTGTATTCATTATCGCTATACAGTGATTGTCGGCTTTATGTGTTTGCTTATTGTAAGCGCAGGTATGTTTGCAGGTGGTTTAGTTAAGTTTGTACCAAACCCTAAAATACCGCACGACTTTCCGCGTATTGATATAGAAATGAACCTTGCCTCATCTGAGCAAGCAACGCTTGAAACCGCACGTAAAATAGAAAGCGTGTTGTTACAGGTCGATCAGCAACTACAAGAGCAATACGGTAAACCGATGATCCGCGATTTATCGGTAAGCCTTCGCGGACGAACTGAAGCAAATATTATGGCCATTTTGGTAGAGCCTGATTTACGCCCTATCGACACCTTTGCCCTAAGTGCATTATGGCGTGAGCAAATGCCCGCTCTACCCGGCATTAAAACCATGACCATTCAAGACAGTATAATGAATGGCGGTCGAGATGATGGCGACGTTAGCTTTAAACTTGAAGGCAAAAATGCTGACGAGCTAAAAGAAGTGGCTGGTAAATTAAAAGCCAAATTACAAACAATGGAAGGCGTTGGCGACGTAAACGATTCAATGCAAAGCGCTACCGACGAAGTGCAACTTGATTTAAAACCACTCGCTTACAGCATGGGTTTAACGCTTGCTGATGTAGCGTCGCAAGTTAGCTTTAGTTACTACGGCTTAGAAGCGCAGCGAATATTGCGTGAAGGCGAAGAAATTAAAGTCATGATCCGCTATCCAGAAGACGAACGTAACTCAATAAGTGACATAGCAAGTGTGCGTATTATCACACCCACAGGCGCTGAAGTACCGCTAAGTGAAGTAGCCGAAGTTAAGCTTGTTGACGGTGTAAACCGTATTCGCCGAGAAAACTCTAAACGCACTGTAAACGTATGGGCTGCGGTAAATACCGACAAAGCCGAACCATTTGCGATTGCAGAGGAAATTCGTGATGAATACTTACCAACATTACTTAAGAGCTACCCTGGCGTTACAAGTGATGTAGCTGGGCGCATTCAAGAAGAGATGGATAGCGCTTCAGAGCAGCTTCGTGATTTTGGTATATCAATGATGATTATATTTGCCTTGTTAGCCATTCCGCTTCGCTCTTACTCGCAGCCACTTATTATAATGTCGGTTATTCCGTTTGGTGTAGTGGGCGCGATGTTTGGGCATATGATTTTAGGTATGACCATGAGTAGCTTATCGATGTTTGGCATTATTGCTGTAGCGGGTGTGGTCGTAAATGATTCCCTCGTTATGGTTGATTTTGTAAACAAAGCACGCGCTGAAGGTGTTGCGATTAAGGATGCTGTAATGCAAGCCGGTGCTCGTCGCTTTAGAGCGATATTACTTACCTCAATCACTACCTTTATTGGTGTAATGCCAATTATTTTTGAAACGAGTTTACAAGCTAAAATTGTTATCCCAATGGCTGTATCACTTGCTTTTGGTGTGTTATTTGCCACAGTAATTACACTGATACTTATACCGTGCCAGTATGTTGCACTAGAAGATGCTAAACGATTAGTACGTAAAATGCGTGGCAAGCCACCACTAGTAGATGCCCAACCAGCGCCTACAAATAGCTAAATTAAGTAACATCCCAACCAAAAAAGCTCGGCATACTATGCCGAGTTTTTTATTTGAAATAACTATGAACCAAGTGTAAGTTATTATTTCGCATTCAAAAAAGACTTTATTAAGATGGCACAATGGCACGATGAGAAAACAAAAATCAAAGATATCTTTGATGCAATTAGAAATTTTGGATTAGTCGGTCTAATTTTTTATACATCTACAATTAGCTTTTTAAGAGCTAATTCATCTGAATCACTTAGCTACATCTACTTATCAATTAGCATTATTTTATTGTTGTTATCATTCTACTTATATTACTTGAATATTAGCTCTTTTTATAAAACAGTTAAAAGAGAATATAAAGCTAACAATGTAGGGCATCTATTCTATATTTTAATGCCAGCATTTATGCTTGTTTTAAGTATTCAAGTTTATATCCTAACTACTGTAGAAATTAAATTAAAAGATGGTAGAAACTTGAGTGAACTAACGATAAAGGACATATTAAATTTTGATAATAAAGAAATATCTTCAAGAGAATAAGTATTTGGGCTTTATTAATAATTCGATAAAAAGAGAGAAAATATTGCTCGTTTTTTATTCCTAATACGTTATGGTATTTAAATAACAAAATAAAATTAAGGAACAGCCATGAATACATCTCCCTCTGATCACATTCCTCAAGAAGCCTTTGATTGGTATGACGAATACGCCCACGGTTTAATGGACCGTCGTACTTTTATGAAAAAACTCGGAGGGCTTGCTGCACTTGGTTTTTCAATGGCTGTACTTACATCAGCATTATTACCTAATTACGCGCTGGCTGAACAAGTGTCGTTTAACGATGACGATATAACGGCAACGTACGAAGAATTCGATTCGCCAAACGGGCACGGTAAAGGCAAGGGTTACTTAGCAACCCCTAAAAACATAGAAGGTAAGCTCCCTGTTGTTCTTGTGATACACGAAAATCGTGGATTAAACCCATACGTAAAGGATGTAGCAAGACGCTTAGCGAAGGTAGGTTTTATTGCATTTGCGCCCGATGCGCTCTTTCCACTGGGTGGCTACCCTGGTAACGATGATGAAGGACGCGCCATGCAAAAAACCATGGACCGCGCTAAAATTCAAAACGATTTTGTAGCCGCAGCACACTTTTTAAAATCGCATGCTAACAGTAACGGTAAGTTAGGCGCTGTCGGTTTTTGTTTTGGTGGCTACATTGTTAATTATTTAGCGGCAGTAGATAGTAATTTAATCAGCGCCGGAGTGCCTTTTTACGGTACTCCAGCCAGCGAAAGTTTACGTAAAAACATTAAAGCACCATTAATGATTCAATTAGGCGAGCTTGATAAACGTGTAAACGCGTCGTGGCCACAGTACGAACAAGACTTAAAAGCCAATAACGTTGAGTACACTATGTATATGTATAAAGGGGCAAATCATGGATTTCATAACGACTCTACAGGTCGATATGATAAGGACAATGCCGAGCTTGCATGGCAACGTACCGTTGAGTTTTTTAATAAAAAGCTAAGTTAAGCTAAGTTAGCGAATAAAAAATAATGCCACCTGCTCAAAGTAGGTGGCATTATTAAAGTAATTAGCTATTTTTTGCTTTAAACTTTTTTGCTACGCATAACTAATAACGACAACAAAACGAGTATATAAATACTCAAAGATCCACCGCTGCTGGAGCCATCTTTATTTTCGACTTTTGCAATTTTCTCTTCTTTAACACGTGTTTTAAACCTTGCTAGTTCTGCATCTAAATTAGTACTCATATCACTAACCGCTAGATTAAAACCTTCAGCCGACTTTTCAGATAACGTTTCATCAATACCTATTGCTGTTGTTCTTTTTTCAAGCTTACTTATACCAGGTGCTCTAAATAGCATTTTTCTACTTTTAATATCAAAAACAGCTGTATCCACAAAGGTTTGGATTGTATTTTCATTACCTGGAATAACGTACATACCCACTATTGTCCAATAAAGTAAGGCTGCATTATTTTCATACGATTGCGTAATTTGATCATATGAAACCAGTGCCATTACATCTACATCGTAAAGTCGCCCTACTTGCTCGAGTGTTGCAAAACCTTCACCACCCTTTAAATAGGTGCTTGGTATAACTTCAATGCGGTCAATGTAATTATATTGAAGAAATGACTTTTTTACTTTTTCGAGTAATTCGACTTGGTTTTGGGTCTCTAACCCGTCTGGCTGCCAGTTTTTAGACGGTACAAATGCAATTCCGACGGTAACAGGGAGTTTTAAAACAGGTATTTCAGGTTTATAGGTAGCACGGCTTTGTTGATCAGGATATAAAAAATCCATTAAGCTACTAGATTGTGTATTTTTACCTGTATTGTTACTCATAAACGAGCTACAAGAAGCAAGTAAGGCCGCCATCAAAATGATTATATATTTATTAAATTTCATATTTATTCCTTTTTATTTTTAATTTAATTCAGTTACGTGCCAAAGCTCACCCGATGGTCCCCATAAGTAAATAACGCTACCCCAAGGTTCTTGCTTTATACCCTCAAAGCGGATGTCAAAACCGTTTAGGTTACTAATGAGTTCGTATGCTTCATCTATATTTAACACACAAAGTTGCAGCATTAAGTTTTCAGCAAACGTTTTATTATAATAACGCTGTAAAAAGAACGTACATTCGCCAAAGGTACACACACATAAATCATTTGAAGCATCTTCAATCTTAAATCCAAGCGCTTTATAAAAGCGCTGAGATTGTTCATAGCTTTTACAGGGAATAAAAACTCTAATATCATCAACTTGCATAACTCTTCCTAAATTAGCTCAGTACGCTTTTATCAATAATTCCTTTATTTACCAACTGCTGCAAAATAGCTTGGGATTTTGCTCTGCATGCATCACGTAGTAAACGCACCGCTGGGGTTATTGACTGCCTACTTGGGCAAATAAGCCAAAGTTCACCATTAACATGTTGATAATCTTGCATTACAGTAACCACCCTGTCATTGAGTAAATCGTCAGCCATATCAAGGGCTGATTTTACAGCCAAGCCTTTACCCGCAACGCACCAGCGCCTTACTAAATCGCCATCGTTTGAGGCGCGCCTGCCATTCATTTTAACTTTAAATTTTGACTCACCATCGGTGAATTCCCACGTATTATTTATAATATCCTGCAACTGATAAAACAAACCTTGATGCGACGCTAAATCATCGGGATGCATGGGAGCCCCGTTTTGTAAGAGATATTCGTCAGTTGCACATAACAAGCGCGGTACGTTACAAATTTTGAATCCATAAACGCTAGCATCATTAGGCGAGCCATAACGAAGCGCTATATCAACTGAGTCACGGTAAAAGTCGATATTACTATCACTTATATGCGTTCTTAAACTTAGCTTTGGATAAGTGTCCATGAGTTCATCAATCCATGGGATCACTAAGTTACGGCCTAAGTCAGATGAAAGGGCAACACGCAGCTCGCCTTCTATTTCGTCGTGTTCACCTTTTAGATTTTGCTTTGCAAGCTCAAGTACAGCTAAAGCCTGCTCACATTGTGGTATGTAGCGCTCCCCAGCAGCCGATAACCTTAAATGACGTGTTGTCCGAACAAATAGCTCACTACCAAGGGCTGCCTCAACACGTTTAATAGCAGCGCTTGCTGTAGCTGTACGCATATCTAACTTAGCAGCTGCGAGCGTAATACTTCTAAACTCAGCGACTTTTAAAATAAGTTTTAAATCTTCTATGTTCATATTATCTATTTATATTTGATAATGATTCAACAATTATGCGGTTTATCTATATTAAAGCAAGGTCTACTATATATCCATCAGCTAGCCAAAGCATGGCTTGCAGCTTATATGTAAACAAATTAGGACACTTATTATGAAAGCCATTGGTTATAAAAAATCTCTTCCTGTTTCTAACCCTGAATCGTTAATTGATGTTGAATTACCACAGCCAGTTGCAACTGGTCGTGATTTATTAATTAAAGTTAAAGCTATTGCAGTTAACCCAGCAGATTACAAAGTGCGTGCATCTATGCCCCCTGCTGATGGTGAAATAAAAGTTATTGGTTGGGATGCTGTTGGTGAAGTTGTTGCCATCGGCGATGCTGTAACGGCATTTAAACCTGGCGATGCTGTTTACTACGCAGGTGATATTACCCGCCCAGGTAGTAATGCAGAATTTCAATTAGTGGATGAGCGCATTGTAGGGTTCAAACCACAAAGCTTAAACGATGCTGAAGCTGCTGCATTACCCCTTACTGCAATAACAGCGTACGAATTATTATTTGAGCATTTAAACATTGTAAAACAAGCAGCTGATGCAAAAACAAAATCAGACGAAGTTATTTTAGTAACAGGTGCCGCAGGCGGCGTTGGCTCAATTTTTATCCAGCTTGCTAAAGCGATTACTGGTGCAACAGTGATTGCCACTGCATCGCGTGAAAGCTCACAAGCATGGGTTAAAAAACTAGGCGCAGATTATGTTGTTGATCATACAAAACCATTACCCGCTCAAATTGACGCATTAAACATTGGCTCGGTAACACATGTAGCAAGTCTGCACAGTACTGATACTTACTTTGAAGCGTATACAGAGGTACTTACACCATTTGGTAAAATTGCAATGATTGACGATCCTGAGTCATTAGATGTTAGTAAATTAAAAATGAAGAGCTTATCGCTACATTGGGAATTTATGTTTGCCCGCTCAATGTTTAATGCCAAAGATTTAATTGAGCAAAGCAAGTTATTAAATCATGTTGCTGAGTTAATTGACCAGGGCCATATTCAAACAACTATTGGTAAAAATCTAGGCATTATAAATGCGGCTAACCTGCGTATTGCACACGCAGAACTTGAAGAAGGTCGCTCTATTGGAAAAATAGTGTTGGAAGATTTTTAATTCCATAAATACTAAATACGCGCTGCCTGAATTAATTGAAGGCACCAATGTAATTGGTGTCTTCAGCCAATATTTCGGGGTGGCTATGGCTGTATTTATATTTATTAAAGAAACTATTACCTAATAATATTTGATAATGATTCAACCATATACCTGTTTATCATATTGTAATAACCCACTACTATCCGTACCTAGCTATATTGATAGGCTTTACTTTACGTAGATATCAATTGAATTAAATAAGTAGAGTGATTTAAAAACACGATATTATTTTTGTAATAAATTTTTAAAAGGGTTTGTTTTTACTAAAACTGACTCAACATAGTAAATACTGGTAAAACACCTACTCAATGGAGAAACTAATGACTCACCCTATTATTAATGACTTAGAAAAGCGTTACACAGCAAAACGTTACGATGCAACGAAACGTGTATCTCAAGACGATTTAGCCGTTATTTACGAAGCTATGCGCCTATCTCCATCATCTATTAACTCGCAGCCTTGGAAATTCATCGTAATTGAATCAGATGAGGCTAAAGAGCGTATGCATAGTACATTTGCTAATAAATTTGCGTTTAACCAGCCACATATTAAAACAGCTTCGCATATAATATTATTCGCTCACAATCCTAAATATACCCGCGATGACTACGCACAAGTTATTGATGCAGATATTAAAAATGGCCGTACTAAAGCAGAAAATCGCGAACAAGCTTTTGGTGCTTATGCGTTTGTTGATATGAATACTGATGAGCAAGGCGTTAATGAAGAGTGGACTAAAGCACAAACTTACATTGCACTGGGTAACACTATGCATGCCGCTGCACGTTTAGGCATTGATTCAACCCCAATGGAAGGCGTAGATGCCGAGCTGATTGGCGAAGTCTTTGAAAAAGAACTTGATGGTTACGTATGCGACGTGGCATTAGTACTTGGCTATCATGATAGCGCTGAAGATTATAATGCTAAATTACCTAAATCTCGCTTAGCAAAAGAGCAAGTTATTCAGGTTTTATAAGTAATACGTTATAAACTTAAATGATAACAATATTAAAAAACCACTTATTTAAATAAGTGGTTTTTTTGCTTTAAAGCAGTTTAGCTTACTTTGCGCTGTGCAGCCTGAATGTGTTGCACTAAATCTTCAATAGAAACCACGGTCATATTATGTTTATTAGCATAATCACTCACCTCAGGTAAGCGCGCCATTGAACCATCAGGATTTGTTAGCTCGCAAATTACGCCAAATGGTTTTAAGCCGGCAAGTTGCATTAAATCAACGGATGCTTCGGTATGGCCACGACGCACTAATACGCCACCCGTTTGTGCTTTTAAACCAAATACATGCCCTGGGCGCGATAAATCACTTGGTTTTGCATTATCCGCTGTCGCTGCTTTTATAGTAGTTACTCTATCAGCAGCAGACACACCTGTTGTTACGCCATGCTTAGCTTCAATAGTGACTGTATAAGCGGTGTTATTTTGACTCGTATTGTTAGCTACCATTTGCGGTAAGTCGAGCTGTTTAATGCGTTCCTCCCCCATGCATAAGCAAACAATGCCGCTGCCTTCGCGGATCATTTCGGCCATTTGAGAAGTCGTTAAATGCTCAGCTGAAAAAACAAAGTCGCCTTCATTTTCACGGTTTTCATCATCAACAACAAGTACGCCTTGGCCTTGCTGTAGTGCAGTGATTGCGCTTTGTACGCGGGTATGGCTTTCGCCGAATTGAGTAAGTAGAGACTGAATCATCATTATATTCCAAATAAAAATAATAGATTCAGGACTGTGAAAGGATCAGTAATACATCACTTAAATTTAAAGCGATCACTACCAAAATAGCTTAAATAAAATAACAAAAAGCACGCAGCAAAATGCAGCGCACACTGTTATACCAATAACATTAAATTAGTGACTAATTATAGCGCAAAGAAAAATAGCTCACTTAACGCGATACAACAGTCATGTCTTTAATAAAATTGGTTTTAGTATAATAAGCCATATTCTCTTTCATCCGGACTGTAACCGTCGGCTCTGGCATCTCACCAGATCTGCTTGACCTTTACTTAACCTAAAATAAGTTAAATAAAGCGCTCGCGGGCTCGTTTAAGTCATAAAAAACATTAAACATACCGCCGGTGGGGAATTTCACCCCGCCCTGAGAATTTACAGTAAGCATTAGCACTTACTGTAGGCATATTATACGCTTGTATTTATTTGTTTTTCAAAACTAAATACAATAAAAACTACGAAAGTTGAATATTTAACGATGCGCGATCTACTATACCTTCGTTTATATCAGCAACTAGCGTACAGGTAGCACCATTGACCAAATTTAAGTTAGGTTGAACGTGCCCTATATCCGCATCAAAAATTACAGGAAATAAACACCCACCTAGCGCAACATCAAGCGCATGGCGATAATCAAAGGCATCGTAATGACCTTGTGTTATTTCACTTCGCCCTAAAACCAAGCCATTGATGTCATCAAATATACCGGCTAATTTTAATGACAGTAAAAATCGTGCAACGGTTGTTGGTGTAAGTTCTGAGTTTTCGAGGTATAAAATAAGCCCTTCGGGCGCACTGTCCTTTTTAAACTCATGCAGCGCTAAAAATGGCGAGTCGAGCAATAAACCTACGGTATCTAAACACCCACCAAATAACCGACCAGACATTTCTATGGTACGTTTATCTGTGTAGTTTAAACATTGCCAGTTTGTGGGCTCACTCGGGCTGAGTAATTCGTTCGGGTTTTGCGCGTAATTAGGCTTATTTTTTTGGTATAAAGAAGAAGGACCTTGCTCAAATTTACTACCGGCTTCGTAGGTCAGAGTTTCAAATATTTGTAAACTGTACGGATTTTTTTCATCTGGGTGTAACTGCATAAGATTAGCGCTGTGAAGGGTTGCCCATTGGCACTTAGCAGTGAGTGCACATGCAATAGTACTCACATCAGAAAAACCAACTAACCACTTAGGCTTTGCTTCTTTAATGGCGTTAAAATCAAGTAGTGGCAGTATTTCCATTGCCAGCTCACCACCCATTGGCGGCATAATCGCATCTATTTCATCATCTAATAAAAAACCCATTAGCTGCTTAGCATGCGCTTTAGCATTAAGCTGTTCGCGTGGTTTGTTTTGACGTAAAAACTCGCCTTCAACAACATTATACCCTCGTTGTTGTAGTCCATTTATAACAATATCTAATCGTCCGTGATACTTTTCTTTTAGCCCAGATGAAAGCGAGCAAATAGCAATTTTAGAGCCTACTTTTAAAGGCGCTGGGTAAAGTATATTAGCCATTGAGTGTTCCTTTTAATGAAGTGATTATGTACCTATATCATCATGCTCACTCTTTATGCAATATGAACACCCTTATCAGTATAGTGATTTATTTAGGGCATAAAAAAACCGATGTAAATACATCGGTTTTTATTTAAAACGTTAAAGTGAGTTATGCGTTAAAGATACTCAACTTCAATGATTTCGTACTCAACGATACCTTTTGGCGTTTGGATAGACACTGCATCGTCTACTTGTTTACCAATTAAGCCACGTGCAATCGGTGAATTAACAGAAATTAAGTTGTTTTTAATATCTGCTTCATCATCGCCTACAATACGGTATTTTACTTCAGCATCCGTATCTACATTTACTATAGTTACGGTAGTACCAAAAATAACTTTGCCCGTATTTGGCATTTTAGTTACGTCGATTATCTGAACATTTGAAAGTTTAGCTTCAATTTCTTGAATACGACCTTCACAAAAACCCTGTTGCTCACGTGCAGCGTGGTACTCAGCGTTTTCTTTTAAGTCACCGTGTTCACGCGCAACAGCAATGTCGGCGATAATTTTTGGACGGGTAACTGTTTTTAATTCGTTAAGCTCTTTGCGCAGTAAATCTGCGCCACGAACTGTCATCGGAATTGATTGCATACTTTTCTCACTTAACACCAAGGCCCTAGTTGGCCTTGGCACATTTCCTTAGTTCAATCGCAGGTGTAGCTCTTGAACTGACGTTACTTTACTACGGTCATCTGCTTTGTTAGCAGTACAGTTAGCAAAAGCCGCGTTCAAGGTTGTCGTATAGTTGGTTTTATTTTGCAATGCACCACGACGTAACACCTTCGAATCTTCGATCGCTTGGCGACCTTCGGTGGTATTAACGATATAGCTGTACTCTTTATTCTTGATATAATCAAGAATATGCGGGCGGCCTTCATATACTTTGTTTACACGTCGTACTTCAATGCCAGCTTCTTCAAGAGCTTGTGCCGTGCCACCCGTTGCGTCAAGTTCAAAACCTAAGTCGGTCATAATCTTGGCTAATTCAACAATGCGTGGCTTATCGCTATTACGGACAGATAATAACGCGCGACCACCGCGTGGTAAAGTGTTGCTTGCACCTAATTGTGCTTTTGCGAATGCTTCGGCGAAAGTATCACCAACACCCATCACTTCACCCGTTGAGCGCATCTCAGGGCCACGAATTGGATCCACACCCTGAAACTTAGCAAATGGTAAAACAACTTCTTTAACGCTGTAATAAGGAGGGATCACTTCTTTAGTAATACCTTGGCTTGCCAAAGACTGACCCGCCATACAACGAGCCGCCACTTTTGCAAGCGCTACACCGGTTGCTTTTGATACAAACGGTACAGTACGTGCTGCACGCGGGTTAACTTCAATTAAGTACACTTTGCCATCTTTTACAGCAAACTGTGTATTCATTAAGCCAACAACACCAAGCTCAAGCGCCATGTCGGTTACTTGCTTGCGCATCACATCTTGCACTTCTTGCGATAAAGAATGTGCTGGTAATGAACATGCTGAGTCACCAGAGTGAACACCGGCTTGCTCAATGTGCTCCATGATACCGCCAATAATTACTTGCTCGCCGTCGCAAATCGCGTCAACGTCAACTTCAATTGCGTTATCTAAGAAACGGTCCAGTAATACAGGTGCTTCGTTTGATGCAGATACAGCTTCGGTCATGTAGCGACGCAAATCGTCTTCATCGTATACAATTTCCATTGCACGACCACCTAGTACATACGACGGACGTACAACGAGTGGAAAACCAATTTCAACTGATTTAAGTAGTGCTTCTTCAGTTGAAGTTACTGTTGCATTTTCTGGCTGAAGTAAGTTCAAACGCTCAACAAGTTGTTGGAAACGTTCGCGATCTTCTGCACGGTCAATCGCATCAGGCGAAGTACCTATTACTGGAACGCCATTCGCTTCAAGCTCACGCGCTAATTTAAGTGGTGTTTGACCACCGTACTGCACGATAACGCCTTTTGGCTTTTCAACACGTACGATTTCGAGTACGTCTTCAAGTGTAATTGGCTCAAAGTATAGTCTATCAGATGTATCGTAATCGGTAGAAACCGTTTCAGGGTTACAGTTAACCATAATAGTTTCATAGCCGTCTTCGCGAAGCGCAAGCGAGGCATGTACACAACAGTAATCAAATTCAATACCTTGGCCGATACGGTTAGGGCCGCCACCAATAACCATGATTTTGTCTTTATCTGTTGGGTTTGCTTCACACTCTTCATCGTAAGATGAGTACATGTAAGCTGTGTCTGAGCTAAATTCTGCGGCGCACGTATCAACACGCTTGTATACTGGCACGATGTTTAATAGGTGACGTTTTTTACGAATTTCAGCTTCAGATACACCAGCAATTTCAGCTATACGTGGATCTGCGAAACCTTTGCGTTTAAGTTTACGTAGGAAGTCGGCATTTAAACCAGCCATACCTACTTCACCAATTTTTGCTTCGTCTTTTAAAATATCTTCTATTTGTACTAAGAACCAGCGATTAACTTTAGTCAGCTCATAAACATCATCAACGCTCATACCATGGCGCATTGCATCGGCAATGTACCAGATACGCTCAGCACCTGGTTCGCGTAATTCGCGGATGATTTTTTCTTTCGCTTTAGGGTCATCAAGTGCAACTATTGGGTTAAAACCTGTTGCGCCCACTTCAAGACCACGTAATGCTTTGTGTAATGATTCTTGTTGGTTACGACCAATCGCCATTACTTCGCCAACTGATTTCATTTGCGTAGTTAAACGATCGTTAGCACCGGCAAATTTTTCAAAGTTAAAGCGAGGAATTTTTGTTACAACGTAATCGATTGAAGGCTCAAAAGATGCTGGAGTTTTACCGCCAGTAATATCGTTTTGAAGCTCGTCAAGCGTATAACCTACTGCTAGCTTTGCAGCAATTTTAGCAATTGGGAAACCCGTTGCTTTTGATGCAAGTGCAGATGAACGTGATACGCGTGGGTTCATCTCAATGATAACCATACGGCCATCTTCAGGATTAATACCAAACTGCACGTTAGAACCGCCAGTTTCTACACCAATTTCACGTAATACCGCCATAGAGGCGTTACGCATAATTTGGTATTCTTTGTCGGTTAGCGTTTGCGCTGGTGCAACGGTGATTGAATCGCCAGTGTGAACACCCATAGGGTCAAAGTTTTCAATGGTACAAACAATAATACAGTTATCGTTTTTATCACGTACAACTTCTGTTTCGTACTCTTTCCAACCAATCAGTGATTCATCAATCAATAATTCGTTTGTTGGCGATAAGTCTAAACCACGTTCACAAATTTCTTCAAACTCTTCCATGTTGTAAGCAACACCGCCACCGGTGCCACCCATGGTGAAAGAAGGACGAATGATACATGGTAAGCCAATTCGGCTCATTGTATCTTTAGCTTCTTCCATTGAGTGAGCAATTTCAGCACGAGGACATTCAAGGCCAATGTTTTTCATTGCTACGTCAAAGCGTTCACGGTTTTCTGCTTTGTCGATTGCATCCGCCGTTGCGCCAATTAGCTCAACGCCGTGCTTAGCCAATACACCGTGCTTGTCTAAATCAAGTGCACAGTTTAATGCTGTTTGACCACCCATTGTAGGCAGTACTGCATCTGGCTTTTCTTTTTCAATAATTTTTTCTACCACTTCCCAGTGAATTGGTTCGATGTAGGTAGCATCGGCCATTTCAGGATCGGTCATGATAGTTGCAGGGTTTGAGTTAACTAATATAACTCTATAGCCTTCTTCTCTAAGTGCTTTACACGCTTGAGCACCAGAGTAGTCA
Organism: Pseudoalteromonas sp. SG45-1; assembly: GCF_014164135.1. NCBI lineage: Bacteria > Pseudomonadati > Pseudomonadota > Gammaproteobacteria > Alteromonadales > Pseudoalteromonadaceae > Pseudoalteromonas > Pseudoalteromonas sp. SG45-1. The sequence goes on along the minus strand of NZ_JACJEP010000015.1, from coordinate 87,236 downwards.
AATTCACAAGCTTGACCAATTACAATTGGGCCTGCGCCTAAGATAAGAATGCTTTTTATGTCGGTACGTTTTGGCATTATTACTCCAGTTAAATTAGTGTTTACGCGCTTGCATCAAATCGATGAAGTGGTCAAATAATGGTGCTGCATCATGTGGACCTGGACTTGCTTCAGGGTGACCCTGGAAGCTAAACGCAGGCTTATCAGTACGATGAATACCTTGAAGCGTTCCATCAAATAACGATTTATGCGTGGCACGAAGCGTACTTGGTAGGCTTGATTCTTGAGCTGCAAAACCATGGTTTTGAGCTGTGATCATAACTACATTACGGTCTAGGTCTTTAACTGGGTGGTTACCACCGTGGTGGCCAAATTTCATTTTTTCTGTTTTAGCACCTGAGGCAAGGGCTAATAACTGATGACCTAAACAGATACCAAAAATAGGTGTGTCGGTTTCTAAAAAGGCTTGAATGGCTTCAATAGCGTAAGTACATGGCTCAGGATCACCAGGGCCATTAGATAGGAAAATACCATCAGGGTTTAAAGCAAGTACGTCAGCGGCTGAAGTTTGCGCTGGTACTACTGTAAGTTTACAACCACGGTCTACAAGCATACGTAAAATATTACGTTTTACACCGAAGTCGTAGGCAACAACATGAAACTTTTCATCAGCAGCGTCAAGGGTTTTAAATCCTTCACCTAATGTCCAGCTTGATTCGCGCCACTCAAAATTTTCCTTGGTTGAGACAACTTTTGCTAAATCCATACCTTTTAAGCCTGGGAAGGCTTGCGCGGCTTGTAACGCTTTATTTTCGTCTAGCTCGTCACCGGCAACAATACACCCGTTTTGTGCGCCTTTATCACGCAAAATTCGAGTTAGCTTTCTAGTGTCGATGTCCGCAATACCTAAAATATTACGTTCTTTTAAGTAATCATCTAACGATTGCTCGTTACGAAAGTTACTTGCTAGCAGTGGCAAATCACGGATCACTAGGCCTTTAGCCCAAATTTGATTCGCTTCTTCGTCTTCGCTGTTGGTACCCGTATTACCGATATGTGGGTACGTCAAAGTTACGATTTGTTCCGCGTATGATGGATCAGTCAAAATTTCTTGATAACCAGTCATAGACGTATTGAATACCACTTCACCGACTGACATGCCGTCAGCGCCGATTGCAGTACCGCGAAACACTGTGCCGTCTTCTAGGACTAACAGAGCGGATTTAGTCAAGTTAAACCTCCTAACAGTAAAAAACGGGAGTAAGCAATTGCTTAACACCCCGCCAATACCCAGAGGGATCGTCAAAACCAGATTTTTGTGAGCTTAAATTGTTTTACGCAGTCTTAAATGATGCAGATGTAAAGCATTCAACCTTCAATCATTTTTCTTGCCTAAAACTATTTTCATTCCCACTGAAACCCTGGATTTACTAGCCACTTGGGTATAATTGGAAACACGCATTTAGTAATTTTTGGCAAATTGGCTGCATATTACATGAAGTTGCTATTTAGGTCTAACATTATTTGGTTAATTGTTACAAATAAGTCACTGTAGGTGAAATTAGACCCAAACAGTTAAAATAGTAACTAAACTACTTAAGATCTAGCACATCTTGCATATCATAAAGTCCAGCAGGTTTGTTTTTTAACCAGCTTGCAGCCCTTATAGCACCTAGAGCGAATGTCATTCTCGAACTTGCTTTATGTGTTAATTCAAGCCTTTCGCCCATTGTAGCGAAGTATGCGGTATGTTCACCTACTATATCGCCCCCTCTTAGGACAGAATAACCAATCTCATTTTGAGATTTCGCTGTTTCTACTTGGCTTCGGTCATATACCGCAACCTCGTCGTGATCCCAGCCTTTCGCTTGCGCGATTGACTCACCTATTGCCAGTGCAGTACCCGATGGTGCATCTATTTTATGACGGTGATGCGCTTCAAATATTTCGATATCTAAATCGTCACCAAATTTAGTCGCTGCAGTTTGCACAAGGTTAAGTAATACATTGACACCTACGCTGTAATTTCGCGCAAATACAATAGGGATATGTTTAGCGGCATCGTGTAATAGCGCCATATCATCATTTGTTAAACCTGTTGTGCCAATTACCATAGGAATTTTTTGTGCAACAGCTGTTTTTAAATGGTTTTTCATACCCGCTGGCAGCGTAAAGTCGATTAAAACATCTACATCATCTATTGTACTTTCGTCGCTAAAGCTAACACTGTTATCGGCTGCGCTATTTACTTGATTTACATTAATGCCCAATAGCGATGAACCACTACGAACATATGCGCCTGTAAGTTGTGTTTGCTCTTTAATTGTCGCGGCTTCTAATAGGGCTAAGCCCATTCTGCCGTTAGCACCAAAAACACCTATTCGATTTGTAGTCATGGTTTTTACCTAATTTTATTTGAATCCGTTTATTAGCTATATATCCGGACATTGCAAAATACGCAGGTGGGTATTTTTATGCAGTTGGATAAATATTAATCGCTGAAAATCGCGTTGCTTTATAGATATTATCTAAAAGTCATGCAATAGTCAGGTGACCTTTTAATTTAATAATAATAACAATACCAGTTTACTTTAGCCATCTATACATTTAAACTTCTCTTTCGCGTCGATTTGGTCTTTGGCTTGCGGACGCTGCGGCTATCAACTTTTTAAAATAAAAAGTTGTACTGCTAAATTCAGCTAAAAGAGGAGTTTTGGCTGTGATAAATTTTACTGGTTATGAGGATTATGATGCAGCCATCATTTAATAAAAACAAAGCAATACTTTCTTTACTTCCCCTACTTACCTTTGTAGCGCTATTTTTAGGCTCAGGTTTGTATTTGCAATCGCAAGGGGTTGATTATGCTTTTTACCAACTACCTGCACCTGTTGCTATATTGCCCGCCATCATGCTTGCGTTTATTTTAAATAAAGGCACGGTAAACCAATGTGTAGAGACCTTTATTAAAGGTGCCGGACACAACAATATTATTACCATGTGTTTAATCTACTTACTTGCAGGTGCTTTTTCGGCTGTGGCAAGTGCAACCGGTGGTGTAGATGCGGTAGTAAATGCAGGCTTATCGCTTATTCCACCTTCGTTATTGCTCCCTGGTTTGTTTTTAATTGCGGCCGTTGTTTCTACTGCAATGGGAACGTCAATGGGTACGATTGGCGCCATTGGCCCTATCGCTTATGCGGTATCAATTAAAACGGGTATAGATCCAGCATTAATGGCCGGTACGATTGTATCTGGCGCTATGTTTGGCGATAACTTATCTATTATTTCAGACACCACTATTGCAGCTACGCGCACGCAGGGCTGTGAAATGAAAGACAAGTTTAAAGAAAATCTTAAAATTGCAGTCCCTGCAGCCATTCTAACAATCGCCCTGTTGTTTTATTTAACACCTGCTGCACAAGTAGTTGAAACTAAAGATTATGATATTTGGTTGGTACTTCCTTATGCCTTTATTTTAGTGTTAGCAGTTGCTGGCTTGAACGTATTTGTAGTGTTGTTTAGCGGTATTATTTTTGCCGCATTAATGGGCTTTACCGGTAGTTACGAAGGCGCAAGCTTTGTAAAAGATATTTACAAAGGCTTTACTGATATGCAGGAAATATTTTTACTTTCTATGTTTATTGGCGGCTTATCTGAATTTATTCGTATTAACGGTGGTCTTGATTACATTGCTCAAAAAATTCAAGCGATTACTAAAATCATTGCAAAATGGCACCGTAAAGTGGCAGATCAATTAGGTATCGCTGCGTTAGTTTTAACAAGTAATGTATGTATTGCTAATAACACAGTGTCTATTATTGTCGCGGGTCCTATTGCTAAAAAGCTAGCAGATGACGGTGAAATAAGCGGTAAACGCTCTGCCAGTTTACTTGATATATTTGCCTGTGTTACACAGGGTTCATTGCCATACGGTGCCCAAGCATTGTTATTAGGTGCTACGTTTAAAATTAGCCCGTGGGAAGTATCAACGTCTTCTTATTACTGCTTTATTTTAGCATTTACAGCCATTGCAGTTATTTGCTTACGCCGCAATAAAGCATAGTTTAAACACCGACACTATGTTGCAGCTTAATAAGTAAGCTGCAACATATGTTAAAATAATGCTCTACATATCAATCACTTTTGCTATAATGCGCGCCTTCGCGTGTCACTAAAATTATAGTTAAATACAGATATGAAATTTAAAAAATTACTTCCTCTCGTTACTTTTACATCAATTGCTTTATCGTCTTCTGCTTTTGCGGCTAATTGGAGCAGCACAGCACTACATATTAATAATGGCGACCAAAAAAACCCATTCACTGAGCAAGAGTCAAACACCACTGTTTACTCGGTTCAACATGCATCGGGTTACGATTACGGCGATAACTTCTTTTTTATCGATTACAGTAAAGACGATACCGATGATGGTTACCAAGATGCTGATTTTTATGGTGAGTGGTATTCAACGGTAAGCTTATCGGCCATTAGCGGCGAAAAAATTGGCGCAGGCGCATTATTAGATGTGGGCCTTACCGGTGGTATTAACGTTGCTGGCGACGCTAAAGTAATGAAATACTTGCCTGGTGTTAAATTAAGCTGGGATGTACCTGGGTTTAACTTTTTTCAAACGCTGTTCACAGCCTACATTGACGATAGTGAAGGTGTAGCAAAAGGCGGGGCTCCTATTGAAACAAATAGCTGGATGCTTGATGTTGCCTTTGAATACCCTTTTAATATTGGCTCACAAAAATTTAGCTTTAAAGGCCACGCTGAATACATTGCAGAGCGTGAAGATGAATTTGGTAACGATGTAGAGGCGTGGATACTCGCACAGCCTATTTTAGTATGGGATATGGGCCACGCTCTTCAAATGAAAGAAAACACACTACTGTTGGGTATGGAATTACAATACTGGCACAATAAACTAGGTACTGAAGTCACTGAGTCAGTGCCACAAATCCATATTGAGTGGACGTTTTAAGCTTTAACGATACTCGTTTTACCCTACATTAATAAGCGAAGCTCTATTTTAGCTTCGCTTTTTTCATCTCCAAATTAAACAACGTTGAGCATGACAAAGCCTCAATTGAATAGTACTTAATGTTTGGTTACTATAATGAATTATTCTGAGTTTTATATATTAGAGCTCATATTATTTGTCCTTAATTGGAGTAACCAAATGTCGTCGATTAAAGTTATTTGCTTTTCTACTTTATTGTTATTAACAAACAATGCATTAGCGAGCACAACGCAAGATACCTCTTCACTTTCTTATGATGCACTTTTAAGCAGTTATCAGTACGACTTTAAAGTAAATTACTTTAACATTGAGTCACAAAAACAGTCCCTTAAAATGGCGTATATTTACTTAAAGCCTACCAAATCCGACATGCCTACAGTGACGCTTATGCACGGCAAAAATTTTAATGCAGATTACTGGACTACCACTGCGCAATACCTGCAATCTTTAGGCTACGGCGTATTAATTCCTGATCAAATTGGTTTTGGAAAATCATCTAAACCAACTAATTACCAGTATTCATTTGCGGCTCTTGCTCATCATACTCATGCGTTAATGGACTCACTTAATATAAAAGAGTCAATTGTATTAGGGCACTCTATGGGTGGGATGCTAGCGAGTCGTTTTGCACTAATGTACCCAAACACAACTAGTAAATTAATTTTACTTAACCCTATTGGGCTTGAAAACTACCTGCAGTATGTTGATTACAAAGATACAAATTTTTTCTATAAAAACGAATTTTCAAAAACGCCAGAAGGCGTAAGAAAATACCAACAGAAAAATTACTACGATGGTAAGTGGAATACCACATATTCAGCCCTAACCGACTTTATAACAGGGCAAATACAAGGCCCAGATAAAGAACAAATGGCATGGGTAAATGCAAAAACATACGATATGATTTTCACTCAACCTGTAATAACCGAATTTAAAGATTTAGCAGTACCGGTTAAATTAATTATTGGTACACGCGATAGAACCGGCCCTGGCCGTAACTGGAAAAAAGACGGTGTTGATTACGAGCTTGGTCGATATGATAAATTAGGCAAACACGCTGCAACACTTATCCCTGACGCACAATTATTTGAACTGGATAATTTAGGGCACCTGCCGCACATTGAAGATTTCGAACGCTTTAAAAATGTATTTAAACAAGCACTTGCTGCTGAATAACCACGCTTAAAAACTAAAATAAAACCCCTGTAGGTAAAATACTTACAGGGGTTTTATTTTAATTACGCATTAATACTAAACGTACACTACTTCAAATAGTAAAGCGCTTAACTACAGTGTGCATTGTGGGTTTTTACCCTGTGCTTTAGCAGTGCTTTGCTCGCTAAGTGCTTTACTCATTTGCGCTTGTAGATTTTTAATACGGTTACTTGGCGCTGGGTGAGTAGATAAAAACTCAGGGGTTGTACCGCTGCCCGCTGCACTCATATTTTCCCAAAGTGTAACCGACTCTTGTGGATTAAACCCCGCCTGTGCCATTAAATCCAGACCTATAGTATCGGCTTCTGATTCGTGAGAGCGGCTAAATGGTAAAACAACTCCATATTGTGCGCCCAAACCTAAGCCTTGCATAATTTCGTTACGGTATTGAATATTACCCATTTCAAGTGCAGCACTACCAAGCTGCATCCCGGTATCTAAAATAGAGCTTTGTGAAACACGCTCATTAGAATGCTCAGCAATTACGTGCCCTACTTCGTGCCCTAGTACTGTTGCTAGTTGGTCTTGATTGGTGGCTATTTTTAGTAAGCCCGTATGAACCCCAATGTAACCACCAGGTAGTGCAAAAGCGTTAGCAGATTCATCTTCAAATACTACTACTTCCCAATTTTGCGACGCGTATTCTTTTGGTAATACAGCGACTACTTTTTCAGCAATACAATTTACATAAGAATTTGTTTTAGCATCTTTATTAATTGGTTGGCTTTTTTTCATATCTGCAAAGCTAGCAGTACCCATTTCACTCATTTGTTGATCTGAGTAAAGCGCTATTTGAGTACGTCCTGTTGGTGACGTTTTACAACCGGCTAAAACGGCTGTCGCTAATACTGCAAGTACTAGTTTTTTCATGATAATTCTCTTAAGTAATGAATTTTTTATTGCTTGTAGAATAGCAAACACAGTACCAATTTAAAATATTTGCTTTATGTACCGTTATATTAAAAAAAAAGCAATATGACGATAAACTTAGCGGGCAAACTAAGTTTATCCAAATACAATGCCCTGTTACACTATAACCCTTGTTTTTAGTGATTGTTGAGTTTACACATGGACGCCTCAGCCTCGTCTTTTAATACCCGTATTTTATTGCCTTTATTAGCCAGTATCGTGGCGATTACGCCATTGGCGATAGATATGTACTTACCTGCCATGCTGGTAATTGCAAACGATTTACACACTAATATGCCCAATGTACAAATATCGTTGAGTATTTACTTAGCAGGCTATTCATTAGGGATGCTATTTTTTGGCCCCATTGCCGATCAAATTGGCCGCCGTAAGCTTGCACGTATCGGCTTAACCTTATTTGGTGCAAGCTCACTTGCACTGGCATTTACCACCGAAATCCATGCTTTTTGGACTCTTCGAGCAGTGCAAGCATTTACGGGAGCGGCAGCAACGGTAGTAGTACCGGGTATTATTCGCCATATTTATCAGCAAAATACAGCTAAGGGAATGTCGTATGTATCGATGATTATGATGGTAGCGCCGTTAGTTGCCCCCTCTGTTGGCTCGTTTATTTTAGGATTTTCTGTTTGGTCAACCATATTTTTGGTTCTTGCTGGGTATAGCTTTTTAATATTGGCGTTTGTGCAAGTGTATCTAATTGATATTCCTATTCACAAAAATGAAAAAAAGGGTCTCGCTCTATTTTTCGACAGCTATAAAACAGTACTCAGTAATAAAGATGCACGTGCCGACATACTCAGTTCTATGTTTGTATCGTTTGGATTTTTTTGCTTTTTGACCTCAGTACCATTTATTTATTTAGATTTATATGAAGTGTCAGAACAGTTATTTGGTGTGTTATTTGCCTTTAACGTAATGGCGCTGATGTTTGGTAACTTTTTAAATACGCGAATTGTACCAAGGCTGGGCTCTCGAAAAATGCTCTATATTGGGCTTACATTTGGATTTGTATCGGGGCTGGCTTTGTTAACATTTAGCTTATTGCATTTATCACTTTATTATATTGTGGCTGCTATTGCGCCATTAATGATGAGCTTAGGCGTCACTGCAAGTAATGCTGACTCGCTAATATTAATGAAGTTTGAAAAAAACACAGGCACGGCAACGGCCGTAATTGGCACACTTCGTTTTGGCAGTGGCGCATTAGTTGGCCCACTACTCGCTATTATGCATGCAAAAAGCGCAGTGCCGTTTTCAAGTTTAATGTTCAGCGCTGTTTTGCTTACTATGCTCGTACAGTTAATTCACTATAAAAAAGACAAAAAAAATGCCTCAATATGAGGCATTTTTTAAAACTAATAATTCAATTAAGCATCAGCAGCTTTAGAAACCATAACCATTGCAGGGCGTAATAAACGACCATTCAATGTGTAACCTTTTTGCATAACAGCAAGTACTGTATTAGGTGTTACATCGTTACTTGGTTGAATTGACATTGCTTGATGAAAATCTGGATTAAACTGCTCACCTTGAGGGTTTACAATTTCAACACCAAACTTTGCAACAGCATCGTTAAAGCTTTTAACTGTCATATCGATACCTTCAAGCAACGGCTTTAAAGTCTCATTTTCTTTATCAGAAAACTCAATAGCACGCTCAAGATTATCAATTACAGGTAGTAATTCGTTAGCAAATTTTTCTAGTGCAAACTTATGCGCTTTTTCTACATCTTGTGCTGCACGACGACGAATGTTGTCTACGTCTGCTGCAGCACGAACAACACCATCTTTTTGATCAGCAATAGTTTGTTTAGCAGCTTCAAGCTCTGCATATAGCATAGCTATCTCTGCCTCAGGGCTTTGCTCTTCCTCGGCATGTTGATCAGCGGCTTCTACTGCTGCTTCTACATCAGCCTGCATTTTAGAAATTTCTTCGTTTAATTCTACTTCTTGCTCAGGGTTTTGTGTCTGCTCAGACATAAAATACGTGCTCCAATTCTTTTCAACTGCGGTAATTATGGGGATTGAATAAAAAGATTCAAGAGTTAGATGTCTCAATTAATTTAAATTCTTGGATTATTTCTTCAATTTGCGCTGATTTAGGGCAAATTATACAAAAGCGGCTTTGGTATTCTTGATTTTGAAAGTACGGCACACTTATTACAATCAATTCATCGCACTCAGTAAAAGGTAATTTTTCGCTATTAAGTACCGATACACCGTTTTTAAAAGCGAGTTTATCTTCTACATAATTTAAAAACGAAACGCCAATATTTAAACTTTGCTCACAATCGATTTGTTTATAGAGGTAATTTTCGCCAACAACAATACTGTTATCTGAGCCTAATTTTTGACTTAGTTGTCGCGTCCATTGATTAAGCGAATCGTGACAATTTCGAGGAGCGGTATTAGCCATAGCTTGCATACGGTATAAACCTTCCATCAAAGTTTGTTGGCTAAATACGGTGTTCAACCACGTTGCAAACTGATAACGAACAGAGTCTGACGAATCATGAGGCTTATCAATACAAATATTATGGCTCTGCCCTGCTCGGTCTATTAATAAAATAAGCCAGTCGGTAGAATCAAAATCAAGCACTTCTACTCTAAACACTTGCTGCGAGCTGGCTTGTGGTAAACCAACACAACAACATATTTGGTATTTTTGGCTCAAACCATGTGCTAGTTCAACGAGTTGTGATTGCTCTGGTTGCCAATAATTAGCAATGTCAGCGAGTGGAAAAAACTCGTCAAACCAATAATCAAACCCTTCATTTGTGGGCACTCGTCCTGCAGATGTATGAGGTGAATACAATAGCCCCACTTTTTCTAAGCGAGCCATAGCATTACGAACCGTAGCCGAGCATACTGCCATACCTTTGAGCTTGGCAATTTTTGTTGATGGAACAGGCAAGCCTTCACCATTACAGTACATGTTCATAACAGCTGAAAAAATTTGCTGATCTCGTGAGTTTAGTTTCATGGTATCTACATCTTGTTGCATGAAAGAGATATCGGGGCGTTTAGTTGTTTTTCAAGTCGTGCAGTTAACTGACTGCGAATAAAATTGAAGGTTTATAATATTGCTATAATCTGTATTTTCAAACACTTCTGTTTTGAGTTACTCTACAATTATTAAATCTTTTTGTGCGTACATTATGGACTCTCCTTTTAATACCATAGGCCTAATTGGCAAACCTAATCACCCGGGAGCCGCTGCTACCCTTCAGCGCTTACATACATTTTTACTTGCGCTTGGTTTTGAGGTAATAGTAGAAAAACGCACAGGGAGTCAATTAGACGATATCCCGCATGACAAACTTGTTAAGTTAGTCGACTTAGGAGAACAAGCCGATTTAGCTATTGTTGTTGGCGGTGACGGTAACATGCTTGGTGCTGCACGCGTGCTTGCGCGCTTTAACATTGCTGTAATTGGAGTAAATAGAGGTAACCTTGGCTTTTTAACTGATTTAAACCCTGAAGGGTTTGAAGCGAGCTTAGAGCAAGTCCTCAGTGGTGAGTACCTTGAAGAAAAACGCTTTTTATTAGAAGTAGAAGTATATCGCCACAACGAATTAAAGAGTGCAAACTCAGCCGTTAACGAAGCGGTACTTCATGCCGATAAAGTAGCGCATATGATTGAGTTTGAAGCTTTTATAAATAATGACTTTGTGTTTTCTCAGCGCTCTGACGGTTTAATAGTATCAACCCCTACTGGCTCTACGGCATATTCACTTTCAGGTGGCGGGCCAATTTTAACGCCAGAGCTAAATGCAATATCGTTAGTGCCTATGTTTCCTCATACCTTATCTAGTAGACCTTTAGTGGTCGATGCCGATAACGAAGTACGCTTAAAGCTAAGCCTAGAAAATACAGATAGCCTACAGGTAAGTTGCGACAGCCATGTTGTGCTTGCCGTATTACCCGGCGATGAGGTAGTAATTAAAAAAGCGGATAAACAACTGCGCTTAATTCATCCAAAAAATTACTCGTACTACAACGTTTTACGTACAAAACTAAATTGGGGTAGTCGTTTGTACTAATTTTATTGCCAAATTTAGTACTATAAAGCAAAATGGCGGCTTAAAATAATAATCAAATAATTTAGGAACGAGTAGCAATGACTTATGTAGTATTCTTTGCTTTACTGCTATTAATTACACTTTTATACAGTTACCTCAAAATTGAGAGTAATCGCAAAAAAGCAATCGAAGCTAGAAAAAAGCTATTTAATGAACGTGTTTCGCATGTAAATTCACGCCTTAAAGCAAAGCTTAATGATCTTCTTGATGCTAAAATAATTCGCCCAAAATACGTTCCTCGTATTCAAGCTATTGTAAATAATTTTTTTGTTGTGCAATCGCATACAGACGAGAATTTGCAACAACTTGAAGATACCGCTGACCTACTAATTAATACGTTGTCCAACGAGTTAATTAAAACTAATCAAACGAATATAATCCAGCCATTGATTGATAATATACAGTACTTTGTATCTGAGTTACCTCAGCAAGGAATTTTATACAATAAGAGTTTTTACCTAAATACTTTACCTCCACTTATCGGGCTACTTAAAACCGAAGACATTATACAAGCTACTGATATTGTTGATGATCAAATTGATACCTCCCCAAAAACTTCTGATACACAATTTACTCAAGATGTAAGCGTTGCATAAATAATAAAAAATTAATTTGCAAAAAACCAAAACACTGTATAAATTAACAGTTAATTGACTGGATGGATAAACAGTATGTTAATTGGTTTAGAAGTTAAAAATTTTGCAATTGTTAGTAATTTAAGCACAGAATGGCGCAGCGGTATGACCGCGATCACTGGCGAGACAGGTGCTGGTAAATCTATTGCTATTGATGCGCTATCATTATGTTTAGGTGAACGAGCTGAAGCATCAGCAGTGCGCCCAAGCTCTGATAAAGCAGAAGTATGCGCTCAATTTGACCTAACAGATTTACCGCTAGCTCAATCGTTTTTAGAGCAACATATGCTAAACAATGACGATAATGAATGTCTATTGCGTCGTGTTGTTTGCAAAAATGGACGCAGTAAAAGCTACATTAATGGCAGTGCCGTTACCGCATCACAATTAAAAGAACTTGGTCAATATTTAATATCCATTCATGGACAACATGCCCACCAACACTTATTAAAAGCTGAGCATCAGTTACAGCTTTTAGATGCCTACGCAGGGCATCACCACTTAGTAAATGATGTAAATAACAACTATAAACAGTTTGCTAACTTACAAAAAGAATTTAAACATTTAGAGCAACAACAGCAGCAACAAGCAGCGCAAAAACAATTGTTAGAATACCAAGTTGCAGAGCTCGATGAGTTTGCCTTACAAGAAGGTGAGTTTGATTTAATTGAGGCCGAGCATTACAAACTTAGTAACAGCCAAACAATATTAGAATCGTGCCAACGTGAATTACAATACTTATATGAAAGTGATGAACAAAATGCTTGTTCAATGCTGCAGCACAGTGCCCAACAATTCGCTGAGCTGGCTCAATACGACGAAAGCTTAGCAGGCGTAGCAGCCCTCCTTAGTGAAGCCGCAGTACAAGTTGAAGAAGCAAGCCGTGAAGTTCGAAATTATACTGAGCAAGCAGATTTAGATCCTGCTCGTTTAGGTGAAGTAGAAAATAGACTAAGCGGTGCGATGGATTTAGCGCGTAAGCATCACATAAAACCACAGCAGCTAGTTGAGTTTCATCAATCGATTGCTCAGGAGCTTGAGTCAATAAGTAATAATAGTAATCGTCTGGAGCAACTAGAGTCAGAAATAGAAAGCGCGTTAATTAGTTATAAGCAAGCTGCCGATGAACTAAGTAAAAGTCGCTATGAGTATGCTAATACACTTAACATACTAATAAGTGAAAGCATGGCTAATTTATCGATGGAAAACGGTGTATTTGAAATAGCTTTAACTCAAGAGAGTAGCCGCGCACCTAATAGCTTAGGGTACGATAATGTGTCGTTTTTAGTATCAACTAATCCGGGGCAACCACTTCAGCCGTTAGCTAAAGTAGCCTCAGGTGGTGAGCTTTCGCGAATTAGCCTTGCTATACAGGTAATTATTGCCCAAAAAGTAACAACCCCAACGCTTATTTTTGATGAAGTTGATGTAGGTATTTCTGGCCCTACAGCATCAGCCGTAGGCAAACTATTGCGCCAGTTAGGTAAGTCTACTCAAGTGATTTGTGTTACCCATTTACCGCAAGTTGCTAGTAGCGCACACCAACAATTTTTTGTAGCTAAAGAAATAGCACAAGGCGAAACGTTCACTCATATGCTGCCTTTGAATAAAGATGGTCGTATTAATGAAATAGCTCGCTTACTTGGTGGTGATAATATCAGTAAAACAGCTAAAGCGAATGCTAAAGAACTAATAATGGCCCATGCCTAACATTGGTTAATAGAGCTTTGAAGGATTAAATAATGCACAGTACTTTAGTTAATTTTTGTATCATTTTAAGTTGGTTTTTATTAGCGCTAAGCAGCTGTTTAATTATTTTTAGTAAATTTAAGCATACTTACTTTAAACAGCGTTTACTGAGGTTTTTAAATAGCTTTTTAGTTCTTCAGATAATCGCTGTAGCCTATTACTTTACTAGCGAAAAAATAAATAACCTAAGTGACTTAGGCATAAGTTATTGGCTATTAATTACAATGCAGATTGTCTGTAATGCAATGTGTTACATGAGCGTAAAGCGCAGAAAGGCTAAAATAAAGCCATCACTTGATTCGTTTTCAATGGATTAAAGTAGATAAACTTTTAAGAAGAACACGTTCTGTTTTTACCTTGCGCTTTTGCTTTATAAAGTAGTTCATCAGCACGCTTGATATCAAGATCAATTGAGCGTTCGGCACTTGCAGAGATAACACCAATACTTAGCGTAATATTGGTACTATCTGAAAATAAGCTCACAACTGAAGCTTTAAGGGTGTTGTGGATTTTTTCTGCAACTTGCTCCCCCTGCTCAACTGTTGCATCTGGAATAACAATTAAAAACTCCTCTCCGCCCCAACGTGATGCAATCGCATTTTTTGGAATACTTTTATCAAAGGTTTTAGCTAACTGAATAAGTGCTTCATCGCCAAAATCATGGCCGAATTGATCATTAATCTTTTTAAAATTATCTACATCAGCTAATAAAATTACAAAAGGAGTATTATTATCTTTCAGCTCACTTTTGAAAGCCACAAGCTTATTCATGGTATAGCGACGGTTTGGCAGGTTGGTGAGTGGATCTATAGTTGCTAAAAATTCATTCTTTTGACTCAAAGCAATTATTTTACTGCTGTATTTTTCTCTTGAAAACTCGTAGTAGCCACTCAGCGACGCGACAATTATAAAAGCGAGTATGATTCTGATAGGAAACTGTTCCGGACTATAGTCATATATATTGAATGTATCAGCGCAGTAAAAGCCTAAAACAATCGCTAATAAAAACAAAATTATATCAAATGTACCTCGCTTAAGTCCGCGTATTGAATAAGTAACTGGAGACACTATGAATATCCATATAGGCCCTGTTCCTTGTGCTCCACCAGTGAGGACTAGGTAAAACATTAGTGCATAAAGGTTGTATAAAATTATAGTGCCTGACTTCTCTACTCCCCTACTTATGCTAAATGCCAATAAATAAACAAACGAAGAAACAACCAAGGTACACGCTAATAAATAACTGCTATTAATAAATGCTAAGCTAGCCATAGAAAACGTTGCTATAAACCCTATTGAAGAGAAGAATCGAACAATGAGTTTCCTTTCCGACTTGTTTGAATATTCGTACATAATTTCTATTTATTTTATTAATATATAAAAGCTCACTTGTAGACAAAAAGTAAGCAAACCGTAAACAGCGTGCGATAATGGACCAACTTTATATTTAAATCAACTCTTAAGATTAGTTATTTCGGGTTGATAAAAGCGAATACTTTAACCATTACTTACCTTTGTTAGGAATAATGCATAACATTAAGAGTTAAAAAATAAATAAGTTTACTTTTTTATTTCCACACTACCCGCACTAATAGTACTGAGTAATAGTAAAAGTAGTGATATAACACACGCAGTTAAAGATGGTATTGACGATGCTGTAAATATGTATCTAGCACTAGCGACCAATCAATTAACTCTTCACATCAAAGTGTTTATACAACGACGAAAACAAAAGTTATAGCATATTAAGCAGCAAAAAAAGCTACAGATTATGACCAAATAACGTTAGCTAGTACTACTGAAAATCCAAAAACTCGAGTTGCTACAAGTATATGCCTGTACCCTTGTGTTGGTTAAGTAAAGCGTAAAGTTTGATGTATGAATTAACCCTCAAGGCTGCTTAATAGATGCCCAAAGCATCCGTATTTAGCTCGAAACAAGCACACCCTCACTAAAGCAAAATAATCCCTCTTGGTAGTTACACTAAAGGTAAAAGCTCAAGGTGTCGCTAAAGAAAGCTATACTACAGGTGATATTAATATAATACCGTTTGTGGCTAACTACGTTGACATTACATTCGAATCAAACAATAAAAAAAGCAAGCCAGTTGGCTTGCTTCTTATTCATTTTATTAATACGAACAATTAAACTTTTAAGTAATCCATAATACCTTCTGCAGCATTACGTCCTTCAAAAATAGCGGTTACCACTAAATCTGAACCACGCACAATATCGCCACCAGCAAATATTTTAGGGTTCGTTGTTTGATGTGTAAATTCACCCTGTTCTGGTGCATTAATGCCGCCCCAGTGGTTTATTTCTACATCGTATTTTTCTAACCAATCCATTTTGTGAGGCTGGAAACCAAATGCCATAATAACTTGGTCAGCTTCAATCACATGCTCTGAACCAGGTACTTCTTCAGCACGACTTCTGCCATTTTCGTCAGGTTCGCCTAATTTAGTTTTAACCATTCTAACGCCAGTTACTTTACCTTTATCGTTCAATACAATGCCTTTAGGCTGAACGTTATAGGTAAATATAACGCCTTCTTCTTTGGCGTTTTTAACTTCACGTTTAGAACCAGGCATATTTTCTTTATCACGACGATAAGCACACGTTACTTTTGCAGCATTTTGACGAATAGACGTACGCACACAGTCCATCGCTGTATCACCACCACCAAGTACAACTACTTTTTGGTTAGCCATATCAATACACGGCTGCTTAGTCTCGTCATAGCCCATTACACGGTTAGTATTACCAATCAAAAACGGGAGGGCATCGTGAACGCCTGGTGCATCTTCATTTTCAAGACCTGCACGCATACTTTGATACGTACCAACCCCTAAAAATACGGCGTCGTAATCAGCTAAAATTTGATCAAGCGTAATATCAACACCTACTTCAACATTTAACTTAAACTCCACGCCCATTTCAGTGAAAATTTCACGGCGCTTTTGCATCACTTCTTTTTCAAGTTTAAAAGAAGGAATACCAAACGTGAGTAGTCCGCCAATTTCTGGATGACGATCAAACACTACTGGTTTTACGCCGTTACGAACTAAAATATCAGCACACCCTAAACCAGCTGGGCCTGCACCAATAATAGCTACTTTTTTGTCGGTCCAAGTTACATAAGACATATCAGGCTTCCAGCCCATTTTAAATGCCTCATCGGTAATGTATTTTTCAATATTACCAATTGTAACCGCACCAAACTCTTCATCTAATGTACACGAACCTTCACACAAACGGTCTTGTGGGCAAACACGCCCACAAACCTCTGGTAAGCTATTTGTACGATGAGAAAGCTCTGCTGCCTCTATAATACGACCTGTGCGTATTAACTTTAACCATTGTGGAATGTAGTTATGTACTGGGCACTTCCACTCACAATACGGGTTACCACAATCTAAACAACGATCAGCTTGTGAGTTAACCTGATTTTCTGAAAAGGGTTCGTAAATTTCTACGAAAGATTTTTTACGTGACGAGATTGGTTTTTTGCGTGGGTCTACACGCTGCACGTCTATAAATTGATATACATTTTCGCTCATACTGCCCCCTTATTGCGCCTGAACACGTAGTTCGGCACTACTCCGAGCGCGATGCCCGAGTAAACTTTTTACGTCGCTTGATTTTGGTTTTACTAATTTGAACATCGGTAAGTACAGTTCAAAGTTAGCTAAAATGCTTTCTGCTCTGCACGAACCCGTAAGCTCTAAATGCTCAGCAATTAAGCCGCGTAAATGTTCTTGATGCGACGTTAATTCGTCTAGTGTTACTATTTCTACAAGCTCTGGATTAATGCGTTTTTCAAAATCATTTCGCTCATCTAAAATATAAGCAAAACCACCAGTCATACCCGCGCCAAAGTTAACACCTACATTACCAAGTACACACACAACGCCACCGGTCATGTATTCACAACCGTTGTCACCTACACCTTCAACAACCGCTTGCACACCTGAGTTACGAACTGCAAAGCGCTCACCGGCACAACCCGCTGCAAACAGTTTTCCGCCTGTAGCGCCGTACAAACATGTGTTTCCGGCAATGGTTGCTTTATGGCTTTCAAAAGATGAGCCAAGTGGTGGACGAATCACTAACTTACCACCAGCCATGCCTTTACCTACGTAATCGTTAGCATCGCCAACCAATGTCATTTCAAGACCACCGGCATTCCAAACACCAAACGATTGACCCGCCGTGCCGTGTAATTCAATTGCTACTGGGTCTGCCGCCATCCCTTGATTACCGTGTTTATCAGCAATATAACCCGAAAGCATTGCACCTACAGAGCGGTCAGTATTACAAATACGACTCACAAGCGAGATACCGCTTGACGTATCGATTGCCTCTTGCGCTTTAGCTAATAAACTTTCGTTTAACTTACCTAGATAATGCGAACTGTTAGGCGCACTACAATAAAGCGTTTCGCCAGTTGGGTTGTTCGGCTGAGCAATAACAGACGATAAATCAATTTTCTTCTGCTTTGCAGTTTTGCCTTCAATTTCTTCTAATAAATCTAAACGGCCAATTAAGTCAGTTAAATTTGCAACGCCCAGGCTAGCCATAATTTCACGCGCTTCTTGCGCTATAAACTTAAAGTAGTTCATCGCCATTTCTGGTAAGCCGTGATAATGCTTTTGACGAAGTGTTTCGTCTTGTGTTGCAACACCGGTCGCACAGTTATTTAAGTGACAAATACGTAAGTATTTACACCCAAGGGCAACCATTGGACCAGTACCAAAACCAAAGCTTTCAGCACCTAAAATTGCCGCTTTAATAATATCTAAACCTGTTTTTAAGCCACCATCTGTTTGCAGGCGAATGCGATGACGAAGGCCATTTTCTACTAGTGCTTGCTGTGTTTCAGCAAGTCCAAGCTCCCATGGGCTACCCGCATATTTAACAGAAGTAAGTGGGCTTGCGCCTGTACCGCCATCGTAGCCAGAAATAGTAATTAAATCGGCATATGCTTTAGCAACACCTGTTGCAATGGTTCCCACACCTGGCTCTGAAACAAGTTTTACAGAAATAAGTGCTTTAGGGTTTACTTGTTTTAAATCGAAAATTAGCTGTGCTAAATCTTCAATTGAGTAAATATCGTGATGCGGTGGTGGCGAAATTAACGTAACACCTGGTACCGAATAACGAAGCTTAGCAATATACGGCGTTACTTTTTCACCTGGTAATTGTCCACCTTCGCCTGGTTTTGCACCTTGCGCTACTTTAATTTGAATAACGTCAGCACTGCGTAAGTAATGAGGCGTTACACCAAATCGACCTGAAGCGACTTGCTTAATACGCGAGTTTTTCTCTGTACCATAACGCAGTTTATCTTCACCGCCTTCACCCGAGTTTGAACAACCACCTAAGCGGTTCATTGCAATTGCTAGCGCTTCATGCGCTTCTGGTGATAACGCACCAATACTCATTGCTGCTGAGTCAAAACGCTTGTATAGGTTTTCTGCAGACTCTACTTCATCAATGCTTATACCTTGCTCAGGTAATTTAAGCGCTAACATATCGCGCAAAGTCGCAATTGGACGATTATTAACTAAATCAGCGTACGCACTGTAGTCTTTATAATCACCTGAGCGAACCGCTTTTTGCAGTGTTTGAATAACATCTGGATTATAAGCATGATACTCACCACCGTGAACGTACTTAAATAAACCACCGTGGCTTAATAATTTACGCTTACTTAAAGCAAGTTTGTGCAAACTTTGCTGATCGTCATCAAAGTCGGTAAAACATGCACCTTGTATGCGACTTGCAACGCCTTTAAAGCACATTTCAATAATTGCATCAGATAATCCCACCGCTTCAAACAACATTGAACAACGATAAGACGCAACCGTACTTATGCCCATTTTAGACATAATTTTGTATAAGCCTTTATTAATGGCTTTACGATAAGCAAGGGTCACTTCGCAATACGACTTATCAATAATTTTGCTGTCGCTCATCGCAACTAGCGATTCATACGCAAGGTATGGATAAATTGCCGTAGCACCAAAACCTAATAGCACAGCAAATTGGTGCGCATCTCGCACGCTGCCAGTTTCAATGATAATATTTGATTCACAGCGCAAGTTGTTATCAACTAAGCGTTTTTGTACCGCACCTACAGCCATAGCTGCTGGAATTGGTAAATTTATTTCATCAAAGTTACGGTCAGTTAAAATAAGCATGATACAGCCCGCAGCTGCTTTTTCTTGTGCTTGGTCACAAATACGCGTAACCGCGTTTTCTAAACCCTCTTCAACTGTGTAGGTAATATCAATTTTACAGTAGCTGTAGTGCGCTTCATCAGCATTTAATAGCTGCTGCATATCTGCGTACATTAAAATTGGTGTATCAAACTGTAGGCGCTTAGCGTGGCCCGTTGTTTCGTTAAATACGTTTTGCTCACTACCAATACAGGTTGCAAGCGACATTACATGGTTTTCACGTAGTGGATCGATAGGTGGATTTGTTACTTGCGCAAATTTTTGGCGGAAGTAATCATAAAGTGAACGATGCCCTTCACTAAGCACAGCAAATGGCGTGTCATCACCCATTGAGCCTGTCGCTTCTTGGCCGTTTTCACCCATTACACGAATAACGCTATCAAGCTCTTCGTTGGTATAACCAAACATTTTTTGATATTTAGCTAGCGTTTCGTCATCAAATGAGCGATTACCAGCGTCTTGCTCAGTAAGTTCTTCAAATGGAACTAAACGTTTAACGTTTTCTTCAAGCCATGACTTGTAAGGATGGCGAGATTTTAAATCTTGATCGATTTCATCCGAGTGCCAGATTTTGCCAAGTTTAGTATCAATAACTAATAATTCACCTGGACCAACACGGCCTTTTTCAACCACTTCATCGGCAGTGTAATCCCAAATACCCACTTCTGATGCAAGCGTAATAAAACCATCTTGTGTAATTACATAACGTGCTGGGCGAAGTCCATTACGGTCAAGGTTACACGCCGCAAAACGACCATCCGACATAACAATACCTGCCGGGCCATCCCATGGTTCCATATGCATAGAGTTAAAGTCGTAAAATGCACGTAAATCGTCGTCCATTGCACGGTTTTTCTGCCATGCAGGCGGCACGAGCATACGCATAGCGCGGAATAAATCCATGCCGCCAGCTAAAAATAGCTCAAGCATATTATCTAGGCTTGATGAATCAGAACCGGTTTCGTTTACAAACGGCGCTGCGCTTTGTAAATCAGGAATAAGCGGTGACGCAAATTTATAAGAACGTGCGCGTGCCCACTGGCGGTTACCTTCAATAGTATTAATTTCACCATTGTGTGCTAAATAGCGGAAAGGTTGAGCTAAAGGCCAACGCGGCTGAGTATTAGTAGAAAAGCGCTGATGGAAAACACAAATCGCACTCGTCATACGAATATCAGCTAAATCTAGGTAAAAATTAGGTAAATCCGCAGGCATCATTAAGCCTTTATAGATAGTTACCAAACCAGATAGACTTGCGATATAGAAAGCTTCATCATCAACAATGCGCTTTTCAGCGCGGCGGCGTGCTACATATAAGCGACGCTCTAAGTCTTTAGAACGCCAACCTTCTGGCGCGCTAACAAAAATTTGTTCAAAACCTGGTAATTGCTGTACAGCAATAGGACCCAACATAGATGGGTCGGTTGGTACAACACGCCAACCTAAAATATTTAGCGTTTCTTTTTCTAATTCTTCGCTAAGTATTTGTTTTGCAGCTTGTGCTAAAACAGGGTCTGAATTTAAAAATATCATACCCACTGCGTAGTTTTTGCCTAAGTGCCAATTATGTTCACTGGCAATTGCACGGAAAAAGCTATCTGGTTTTTGTAATAATAAACCACAGCCATCACCTGTTTTACCATCGGCAGATATACCGCCACGGTGCTGCATGCGATCAAGCCCCGTAATAGCAGTACGAATAAGCCTATGACTAGCTTGACCATTAACTTGGGCTATTAAGCCAAAGCCACAATTTTCTTTTTCTAACTTTGAGTCGTATAACATAGACCCCTCCCCTTGCTGCACTGTTAGCGTGGATGAACTGCTCGACGATTTGCTAACAGACGGACAAAACTAGCCTCTATCTTAAATAGAGTCAATAGCACTTTGAATACATATTCACATTCTTGAATATTTCTCACTTCATAGCAAGATTTCTTTTCATCATTATTTTTAACATTTAGCGTTATTTTAACCACTATTTTTTCATGACACTGGTGTCAAGTTTAACATATTGTAAAAAACACAAGCGACCAAAGCCGCAGCTTACGTAAACGTAAAGGCAAGTAAAAGTGAATAAGTATTCAACTCATGAAGGGCTATTCAGTTAACATTTAGATAGTTTTGTGCTATTTCATTACTTTAATGGCTTAACATCCCCGATTATTGCTGCTCATTAGTATAGTTATGAAAGTTCATGTCCTTTTTTGTACATTAATAGTGAATTTTTATTTAAAGCGGTGTCCGATGCGGACATAAAAACTGTCCGCGGACATCATTTTCAAGAACAAAAAAATAAAAAGCACTTTAATATCAATGCGATAATAGTTGGCATATTAATCGTATAGCTTTACATATAATCGCTAATTGGAATTACCATGTTTACTCTAAGCTTATTTTTACTCTCTCCTATTGCCGCCATTTGCACAGCAGCTTTATTACTGCTGTGCGAAAAATACATAAAAGCAATATAGGGGGAATTAAATGATTAAAGATACCAGTGCACAAGACGTACATGTAAAGGCACCTATAAACTATAAAAAATACACGATAATCACTGCGATTGTTTTCATTGTGGTCTCTACAGTTGCTTATATTTTTTTAACTAACCATAGCGCTAAAAGCTCTATTAGCCACTCAAAAGTACAGATTGCAAAAGTACATGTTAAAGCGCTCATTCGAGACATTGCCGCCAGTGGTAAAATTGTTGCTGCTAATGCTCCTAAAATCTACAGCCCAGAACGTGGATTTATAGATTTAAAAGTAAAGGCCGGCGATACAGTAAAGCAAGGCGATACACTTGCCCTGCTGCAAAGCCCTGAGTTAACTAATGAATTAAAGCAACAGGAATCTGTACTTAAACGACTACAAGGCGAGCAGCAAAGGCAGCATTTGCAAGCAAGACGCCAAACACTCACTTTAAATAAAACACTCGATATGGCACAAGTTGAGCTTAATGCCGCTGAGCGCGAAAATCGCCGGGCACAGTTATCAATTCAAAAGCACTTAATTAGCCAAATTGATCTTGAAAAAGCAGTTGATGATTTATCACGCGCAAGACTCTCATATAAACATGCACAACAAGAGGTATTGCTTGCCAAAGACACGCTCGCCTTTGAACTACAAGCAGCTAAAAGTGATGTGACCCGCCAACAACTTATTGTTGATGATTTAATCAGAAAAGTAAGCAACCTATCTATTAAGGCTACCGTTACTGGGATCGTGGGTAACCTACTTGTGCAACAAAAAGCCGCTGTGACACAAAGCCAACCTCTTATGACACTCGTCGACTTAAGTAATTTCGAAGCGGAACTTCAAGTACCTGAAAGTTACGCCAACGAATTAGGACTCGGTATGGAAGTAGAGCTTAAGTTAGGCAATGAAACAGTGATGGGGAATTTATCCGCCATATCACCAGAAGTTAATAATCGTGAAGTAACAGCACGCGTCCGATTTAAAGGTGTTACTAACAACATCCGTCAAAACCAACGCTTAACTGCACGTATTTTACTCGACAACCGAGAAGGTGTAATGCAGGTGAAACGCGGCGCTTTTATGCAGCAAGGCGGAATTTTTGCTTATAAGGTAGAAGGCAATATTGCAAAGCGTATACCTATTACAATCGGCGCCACCAGCATTAATGCAGTTGAGCTTTTGAGCGGGCTAAAAGAAAACGATGAAATTATTATTTCAAGCTACAGCGACTTTAAGCAAGCCGATACGATTTTATTAAATTAAACAGACGTTCTCAACCAACGCTAAAAATAATTAGGAACAACCATGTTACAAATGAACAATGTAAGTAAAGTATACCAAACAGAAATGGTACAAACCCATGCGCTTCGAGACTTTAACCTGCAAGTAAACGAAGGCGAATTTATTGCTGTTACCGGTCCTAGCGGCTCAGGAAAAACAACCTTTTTAAATATTGCAGGTATGCTCGAGCCTTTTAACGAAGGTGAGTACCTGTTGGATGGCGTTAATGTTGGCAGCCTAAACGATAACCAACGTGCTGATTTACGAAATCAAAAAATTGGCTTTATATTCCAAGGCTTTAATTTAATCCCCGATTTAAATTTATATGAAAACATAGAAGTTCCTCTTCGCTATAGAGGGATTAAAGCAAATGAGCGAAAACGTCGAATTGAGCAATGCCTTGAACAAGTTGGTTTAGCATCTCGCGCTAAACACTTACCTCAGCAACTCTCCGGTGGCCAGCAACAACGTGTGGCAATAGCTCGTGCGCTTGCTGGTGAACCTCGTTTTTTACTTGCCGATGAGCCAACAGGTAACCTTGACAGCTTAATGGCTCGCCAAGTTATGGAGTTACTTGAACAAATAAATCGCGACGGTGCCACTATAATAATGGTAACGCATGATAGCGAATTAGCCCGCCGTGCTCCGCGTAATATTCAAGTAGTTGATGGGCAACTTGCCGACTTTACACTTTATCAAGGCGCGCAAACTATAAAAACAGCATCGGGGGTTTAACTAATGTTTATTCATTATTTAGATTTAAGTTGGCGCAGCTTCAAGCGCACCCCATTGGTTAGCTTTTTAATGGTACTTGCCATTGCGATAGGTATAGGCATAACAATGACCAGCCTTAGTGTTTATCACATGATGTCGGCCGATCCTATACCAGAAAAAAGCAGCCAACTTTACAGTGTGCAATTACAAACAATGGACGATGGTAGTACGTGGTGGACAGAAGATAACATGCCACTGCAACTGACCTATCAAGATGCTGAGAACTTATTAAACGCACCCACGCCAGAGAAAAAAGTGGCTATGATGCGTACCGGTTTCTCAGTTTATCTAGACTCCGACAAAATAAAACCTTTTATAGGTAATGCTCGCATGACAACGCCTGACTTTTTTAGCATGTTTAATTTGTCATTTTTATACGGAGGGGCTTGGAGCAAAGAGCAAGAAGACTCTGCCGCACCTGTGGTTGTTATTACCCAAGAGATAAACGATAAACTATTTGCAGGAAAAAACTCCGTCGGAGAACTGATTTACTTAGATGATGCAAGCTATCAAGTAGTTGGTGTTATTAATCATTGGCCTCTCAATATTAAGTATTATGATTTAAATAACGGTGCATTTAATCAAGTAGAAGAGTTATTTATGCCCTTTAGCTTAATAAAGGCAAAAGAGCTCGTAAGTTGGGGCAATAGCAATGGATGGAAACACGAAAACACACCAACCTTTGCAGATAAACTGCAATCTGAGCAAGTATGGATCCAGTTTTGGGCAGAGCTAAATACGCTTGAACAAAAACAAGCCTATCAAAATTACTTATTAGACTATATGCAAGAACAACAAAAACATGGTCGATTTAATCGTAAAGAACTTGAGTATAAACTTCGCGATGTAAACCAATGGATGCAATACAACAACGTCGTCACCGAAGACAATAAAATTTTAGTGGGCCTGAGCTTTATGTTCTTAGGTGTCTGCTTAGCCAATATTTTAGGTTTACTTTTAGCTAAGTTTTTACGCAGAGCGCCAGAAGTAGGTGTAAGACGCGCATTAGGTGCTAGTAAAAGGCAAATATTTTTACAGCACTTAGTTGAGGTCGCCATGCTTGGCTTTATAGGTGGCATGCTAGGAATTGTACTAGCACAACTTGGTTTAATGGGCGTAGGGCAAAGCTACGACTACTATGAAAACTTAGCGACAATGGATTTAACCATGCTATTGAGCGCCCCATTGATTGCAATTACAACCTGCATTTTAGCTGGTTTTTACCCAGCTTGGTTAGTGTGTAAAACCAATCCTGCTATTTATCTTAAGAGCCAATAAGGAATGTCACAATGTTAGAAATAAAACCTATATTTAACGCCTTATGCCGCTCAAAGGTGGGCGCTGTATTACTGCTAATTCAAATTGCAATTACCACAGCTATAGTCAGTAACGCTGCGTTTATTATTCAAGATAGAATTAGCTATTTAAACCAAGAAACGGGCTACCCTGAGCAAGATATATTTAAGTTTAATGTAATGACCTTTGGTACTGATATTAACTTAAGCCAGCAGTTTGAGCTTGATGAAAGCATGCTTAGAAAAATGCCAGGCGTAGTTGATGCCGCATTAAGCAGTAGTATTCCGCTATCAGGGGGTGGCAGCGCTTCGAGCTTTAATTTAAAACCTGCTCCACAAGAAGGCCTAAGTGTCAGGGCCGCTTATATTTTTATAGACGATCATGCTATTAATACCTACGGCGTTAACTTAATTGCAGGGCGAAACTTTACCGAAGATGAAGTGCTCGTTACAAACGAAATTACACAAAAGCGCACCAACGTCACTATAGTCACTAAAGCCTTACTTGATGAGCTCTACCCTGATGGAGATGGTTTAGGGAAAATAGTTTATTTTGGTGACCTACCACTTAAAGTTATTGGCGTGATCGGAAAAATGAAAGGCCCGTGGCTCAAAGACAGTAAACCCGATAATCTTGCGTTTATTCCTTATATTAAAGCAGCAAGTTATGCACAAGTTGCCGTTCGTACTAAGCCTGGTCAGCGAGCAGCTGTAATGAAAGAAATAGAAAATGCTATGCTCGAAAATTACAGCAAACGCGTTATTAACAACCTTAAAGGGCTTGATGAATTAAAAAATGAGTATACCGCTCAAGATCGCCTTATGATGCGCATGCTCATAGTATTAATCACTATTTTAGTGCTTATAACCGCTCTCGGTATTTTTGGCTTAACCTTATTTAATATTAGCAAACGTACTAAGCAAATTGGTACACGCAGAGCACTTGGCGCAAGAAAGTCAGCTATTGTTAGCTACTTTTTAGTAGAAAATGCATTAATTTGTAGCCTAGGTTTAGCCTTAGGTGTAGTAACAGCAATACTACTTGGGAAAATGTTAATGCAGTATTTTTCTGTAGCCGCACTACCGCCAAGTTATATAGCCGTTACCGCCATTGCCGTATTTTTAATGAGTTTACTTGCAGTATTAGCGCCGGCTAAACGCGCTGCCAATATTTCGCCCAGTATCGCAACTCGCACTATTTAATAATATGTAAATCACTATGCTACACTGCTTAGTAAGGCAGTGTAGCCATTAAAAAATTATAAAAATAACCTATGACTCATAAAATACTCATTGTTGATGATAACCAAGCAGTACTCGACGCACTTTCATTGTTGCTCGAGATCCACGATTTTTCGGTAGTCACTGCAACAAATCCATTTGATGCTTTGCAAATAGTTCGCTATCAGCGAATTGAGCTTGTAATTCAAGACATGAACTTTACCAGCGACACCACCTCTGGCGAAGAAGGTAAAGCGTTGTTTTATGAACTACGAGAAATAAACCCACACCTACCTATTATACTTATTACAGCCTGGACCGAACTTGCCACCGCCATTGAGCTTGTAAAAGCCGGTGCTGCTGATTACTTACCAAAACCCTGGGATGATGCAAAACTACTAGTTTGTATCGGTAACTTAATAGAGCTAGGCAGTGCTAAAAAAATAGTGGCGACACATAATCGCCATCAACAAGAACGTGAAGGTACATTTAAAAATGCAGACCTTGCTGGGCTAATATTTAAAAGTACTGCGATGGAACGACTGGTTACTATGGCGCTTCAAGTGGCTAAATCTGATATATCTGCATTAATTACAGGCCCTAATGGGAGTGGCAAAGAGTGTATTGCGCATATTATTCAAAAAAACTCCCCGCTTGTATCGCAGCCTTTTATTAAGGTAAACGCCGGTGCACTACCGCAAGAACTTATAGAGGCCGAGCTTTTTGGCGCTGAAGCCGGTGCATATACGGGGATAACCAAACAACGTATTGGTCGATTTGAAGCAGCTGATGGCGGTACGTTATTTTTAGATGAAATTGGTAATTTACCACTTTCAGGACAAATAAAATTACTACGCGTACTACAAACCGGCGAGTTTGAACGTTTAGGCTCAACACAAACACGAAAAGTAGATGTGCGGGTTATATCGGCCACTAACGAAAACTTACTACAAGCAATTGAGCAAGGTCGATTTAGGGAAGACTTATATTATCGTCTTAATGTAATTGAGCTCAATGTGCCTGCCCTAAGTGAAAGACAAGATGATGTTTTAGCACTTATTAGCCATTTTTTACCTCACCGAGAGCTGACTATAAACACAGAGCAAGCACTTCAACACTACAAATGGCCGGGTAACGTTCGAGAGCTAGAAAACGCTTGTAAGCGTGTAGCGGTACTAAAACCTACAGGTGCGCTTACAGTCGATGACTTTGCACTATCGTCACCGGCCACTGCTCAACAAGAAGCAAAAGCAGAGCCGACCAAACAGGAAATAGAACACGCAATGCGCGCTCATCAAGGTGTTATAGCCAAAGTCGCCCGTGAATTTGGTTTAAGCCGACAAGCGCTTTATCGTCGATTACAAAAAATGGGTATTGATTATTAATGCCAAACATTATTAGCAACTTTACCCTAAGCCAAAAGGTTGTATTAATTTGCGGGCTTTGTAGCGCGCTGCCTATTGTTATTATTGCCGCGCTAAGTGGCTTTGATATTTACTACACTCTGTTTTTAATATTACTAACGCTTACATTTAGCACTCTGCTTTCAAGAACTCTCACCAAGCCAATAAAGCTTGGCATGCAATCGCTTGAAACAGGATTACTTAATTTTAAAGATGGTGAGCTCTCCAGCTTACTAGCGTATAAAAGTAATGATGAACTTGGAAAACTATGCCAACTTTATAATCAAACCGCAAAACAGCTTCGCCAAGAAAAACAATGGATTTACCAGCGCGAGTTAATGCTTGATAAAGTATTGCAAAGCTCGCCGCAAGCGTTATTGCTGGTCAATGATAATAATACGGTGGTATTTAGTAATTTAATTAGCCGTAGTTTATTTAATAGCGCAACTCGCCTTGAAGGTATGCAACTAAGTAAATTACTCGAAAATTCGCCTCTGCAATTAGTAGCAGCTATAGAGCACGGTATTGATGGCCTCTTTAATATAGAAATAGAGAATCAAGACTCGCAAACTTGGCATTTAGCCACTGGGGAGTTTTTACTCAATAATCAAAAGCATCATTTATATATATTTAAACAGTTAACCCGTGAACTTAGTCGCCAAGAAGTTGCGGTGTGGAAAAAAGTAATACGCATTATTAGCCACGAATTAAATAATTCACTCGGCCCTATGTCATCCATGCTACACAGCGCACAATTGCTCGCAAATAAAGTTGATGAGCCTCGTCTTGCCCGTGTATTTGCAACTATTGATGAGCGAATTAGTCACTTAACTGAATTTGTACAAGGCTATGGCAAGTTTGCTAAATTACCGCAGCCACAAAAAACGCGAGTTAACTGGCAAAACACCCTCAATAATTTAAAAAACCACTGGCAATTTAGCTACGAAATAAAAAATTCACACAATGAATTACAAGCTGATCAAACACAACTCGAGCAGCTGCTCATAAACCTATTAAAAAATTCACACGAGTCAGGTTCCAATGCCAATGAAATACATATTCAGGTCGAGTTTGTACCCCAAGCATGTGTTATAAATGTAAGCGACTGCGGTAAAGGAATGAGCGAGCAAGTAATGGGAAATGCTTTAGTGCCCTTTTATTCAACAAAAAGTACGGGGAGTGGTTTAGGGCTAGCCTTATGCAGAGAAATAGCAGAAGCGCACCAAGGGCATATAAGTTTACATAACAAAATAGAGGGCGGCTTAAACGTTCAAGTGAGCCTTCCTTATTCGTAAATTTACACAAATTAAAAACAACAAAGCCACTTAAAAAGTGGCTTTGTGTTTAAAGAGCTTAATAACCTGGGTTCAGGTTGAGTAATAAATTACTCTGCGTCAGCTTCTTTATATTTAGCAGCAGTTTCTGTAATTAACGGCTGTAATTCACCGCGTTGAAACATTTCGATAATAATGTCACAACCACCAACTAATTCGCCATCTACCCAAAGTTGTGGGAATGTTGGCCAATTTGCGTATGCTGGAAGCTCAGCACGAATGTCTGGATTAAGTAAAATATCAACGTATGCAAATGGTTCACCACATGACATTAACGCTTGCGATGCTTGTGAAGAAAAACCACAATTTGGTAATTTTGGTGACCCTTTCATGAAAAGGATTATTGGATTTTCTGAAATTTGCTGTTTAATTTTATCAATGGTTTCCATCTACAACCTCAAAGTAACGATAGCTAAATATATTTAGGTCTTGAAAATAACTCATCGTGACCACAAATATATAACTTAAAATGGGCAAATAAAGCCGCAATTGAAATAGTCTTTCGCAATAGCATTGCTGTTTGCTTAAACTTGAGTAAAATACTCAACAATTATAGTAACACTATATTACCGCTTGGTATAGGTAACTGCTCTGTTTCAACAGGCATTACGTATTACCAAATGGACTATCAACCAAAGAAGATGGAGATAAAAAAATGGCATTTGAACTACCGTCACTACCATATGCAATCGACGCACTTGAGCCACATATTTCAAAAGAAACGCTAGAGTTCCACCATGGCAAACACCACAACACATACGTGGTTAAGCTTAATGGTTTAATCCCTGGTACTGAGTTTGAAAACAAATCTCTAGAAGAGATCGTATGTTCATCAGAAGGCGGCGTATTTAACAACGCAGCACAAATCTGGAACCATACTTTTTACTGGAACAGCTTATCTCCAAACGGCGGAGGCGAGCCTACTGGCGCAGTTGCTGATGCAATCAACGCTAAATGGGGTTCTTTTGATGCGTTTAAAGATGCATTAAATGACAAAGCAGTAAATAACTTTGGTTCAAGCTGGACGTGGTTAGTTAAGCTTGCTGATGGTTCACTAGACATCGTTAATACATCTAACGCTGCTACACCATTAACTGATGATGGCGTTACTCCAATCCTTACAGTGGATTTATGGGAACACGCTTACTACATCGATTACCGTAACGTTCGTCCAGATTACCTTAAAGGTTTTTGGTCGCTTGTTAACTGGGAATTCGCGAACGCTAACTTCGCTTAATTAGCCTTTAAACGCTAATGTAAAAAAGACGCTTAGGCGTCTTTTTTTGTTTGTTGTTTATCACACCTAAGCGCCTCATCATCTAATAAAACACTTTTAGTAACATGATCTTTTTTCACTTAAATTTTTAATTTTATTGCACAAAAATACACATTCGTGACTAGACTTTAAAAGGTAAGCACCTTTTTACAGCGGGTTTCGGAGGTTATTATGACGATTTTTGAGCATTACCAAGCACGATACGAAGCGGCACAGGAAGAAGAATACAGTATCGCTGAATTTCTTGAGATTTGTAAAACCGATAAGTCTGCCTACGCCAGCGCACCAGAACGCCTACTCATGGCAATTGGCGAACCACACATGGTAGATACCGCAACGGATGCACGACTAAGTCGATTATTTTCAAATAGAGTAGTTGCGCGCTACCCTGCCTTTGCTGATTTTTATGGTATGGAAGACGCCATTGAGCAAATAGTCTCTTATTTAAAACATGCGGCTCAGGGGCTAGAAGAATGCAAACAAGTGCTTTATTTACTTGGACCTGTTGGTGGGGGTAAATCATCCATTGCTGAAAAACTAAAGTATTTAATGCAACAAGTGCCTATTTATTCAATTAAAGGGTCTCCTGTAAACGATCACCCCCTCTGCTTGTTTGATCCTATCGAAGATGCAGACGTACTCAGCAAAGAATACGGTATTAAACCGCGCTACTTAAAAACCATTATGTCGCCTTGGGCTGGCAAACGCTTAAAAGAGTTCAATGGTGATATAAGCCAGTTTAGAGTGGTTAAACGCTACCCTTCTATTTTAAACCAAATAGGCATTGCCAAAACCGAACCAGGAGATGAAAACAACCAAGATATTTCAGCACTGGTTGGTAAGGTCGATATTCGCCAGCTTGAGCACTTTGCCCAAAACGATCCTGATGCATACGCCTACTCTGGCTCTTTGTGTTTAGCTAACCAAGGGCTGATGGAATTTGTAGAAATGTTTAAAGCGCCTATTAAAGTGCTGCACCCTTTACTTACCGCAACCCAAGAAGGTAACTATAACGGCACAGAAGGCATTAGTGCCCTGCCCTTTAATGGCATGATCCTCGCTCACTCGAATGAGTCTGAGTGGCAAACCTTTAAAAACAATAAAAACAACGAAGCATTTTTAGACCGTGTTTATATTGTGAAAGTCCCTTATTGCTTACGTGTGACTGAAGAAATTAAAATTTACGACAAATTACTTGAGCACAGCGAGCTATACAACGCGCCATGTGCACCGGGTACACTTAAAACATTGGCGCAATTTACGACGCTATCACGTTTAAAAGAGCCAGAAAATTCAAGTATCTATTCTAAAATGCGGGTATACGATGGCGAAACTCTAAAAGATACCGACCCTAAAGCAAAATCGTATCAAGAGTATCGTGATTACGCAGGTGTTGATGAAGGTATGACGGGGCTCTCTACCCGCTTTGCGTTTAAAATTTTGTCCCGAGTGTTTAACTTTGATACCACTGAGGTTGCTGCAAATCCGGTGCATTTGTTCTATGTGCTTGAGCAACAGATAGAGCGCGAGCAATTTTCAAGTGAAATAGAAGAGCGTTATTTAAGCTTTTTAAAAGGCTATTTAATTCCACAATATGTCGAGTTTATAGGTAAAGAACTGCAAACCGCTTATCTAGAATCGTACTCAGAATACGGACAAAATATTTTTGACCGTTATGTTATTTATGCTGATTTTTGGATACAAGACCAAGAATATCGAGACCCTGATACGGGACAACTATTTGACCGCGAGGCACTTAATGCCGAACTTGAAAAAATAGAAAAGCCAGCAGGAATTTCCAACCCTAAAGATTTTCGTAATGAAATAGTGAACTTTGTACTGCGTGCCCGCGCACACAACAACGGTAAAAACCCACTATGGACAAGCTACGAAAAACTACGCACGGTGATTGAGAAAAAAATGTTCTCTAATACCGAAGATTTACTCCCTGTTATTTCGTTTAATACTAAAACGTCTGCAGAGGATCAGCAAAAGCACGAAGACTTTGTGAACCGTATGGTCGAAAAAGGCTATACACAAAAACAAGTTCGCTTGCTTTCTGAGTGGTATTTACGGGTTAGAAAATCGCAATAACCTTCATAGTCGTAGTATTTAGGAGGTCAATATGGCGCATTTTATAGATAGGCGTTTAAACGGAAAAAATAAAAGTACGCTTAATCGCCAGCGCTTTATTAGGCGCTATAAAAAACAAATTAAAGAAGCGGTTTCAGATGCGATTAACAAACGCAGCGTTACCGATTCAAGCTCTGGTGAGAGTATTTCTATTCCACAACGCGATATCAGCGAACCTACATTTCATCAAGGGCAAGGCGGGAATAGAGAACAAATTCACCCTGGTAACGATCAGTTTTCCACAGGTGATAAAATTGAGCGTCCTAAAGGCGGACAAGGCGGTGGTGCCGGTGAAGGTGACGCCAGCGATTCGGGCGAGGGACAAGATGAGTTTGTATTTTCAATATCAAAAGATGAATACCTTGATTTACTGTTTGAAGATCTAGAACTTCCTAACTTACAAGAGAACCAGCTTGATAAGTTAGTGCAAATGAAAACCCATCGCGCAGGTTTTTGTAGCGACGGCATGCCAAGTAATATTGACATTGTACGCTCTCTTCAAGGCTCGCTTGCACGGCGTGTTGCCATGAGTGCAGGTAAAAAACGCCGTTTAAAAGAGCTCGAAGAACAACTTGTTCTGCTGCTTGCTGGTCCACATAACGATAAAGCGGCAATTGCTTTATTACAAAAAGAAATTGCAGCATTAAAAGTGCAAATTAAGTCGGTTCCGTTTATTGATAACTACGATTTACGTTTTCGTAATTACGAAAAGCGCCCTCACCCCACCAGCAAAGCCGTGATGTTTTGTATTATGGATGTGTCAGGCTCAATGGATCAGCCAACAAAAGACATGGCAAAGCGTTTTTATATTTTGCTCTATCAATTTTTAACGCGCAGTTATAAAGACATAGAAGTTGTTTATATTCGCCACCACACACAAGCTAAAGAAGTAGACGAACAAGAGTTTTTTTACTCCCAAGAAACTGGCGGCACTATTGTTTCGAGCGCTCTTAAATTAATGAACGAAATAATAAAAGAGCGTTATCACGCAAATGAGTGGAATGTATACGCCGCACAAGCCTCTGATGGCGATAACTGGGCGGACGACACCCCGCAGTGTGGTGAAATATTACGTAATAAGCTCTTAAGCGCAGTACGCTATTTTGCTTATATTGAAATAACCACTCGTGCTCATCAAAGCCTATGGCGCGAATATGAATCTATAACACACAGCCATAATAATTTCGCTATACAGCATATCCAAAGCGTTGAAGATATTTACCCAATTTTTAGGGAGCTATTTAAAAAAGGTCGTCAACAGCAAAACTCTGCATAGCCAAAAGCGAGGTAGTATTATGAATGATAAACGATTGAGTGATGGCCCAGATTGGACCTTTGATTTATTAGATGAGTACCAAGGTGAAATTGCCCGTGTTGCAGCTCACTACAGGTTAGACACCTACCCTAATCAAATTGAAGTGATAACCGCAGAGCAAATGATGGATGCTTATTCAAGCGTTGGTATGCCTATTGGCTACAGTCATTGGTCTTACGGTAAGAAATTTATCCAAACAGAGCAAAATTATAAGCGCGGACAAATGGGTCTCGCTTACGAAATAGTGATAAATTCAGACCCTTGTATTGCGTACTTAATGGAAGAAAACACCCTACCTATGCAAGCGCTTGTAATGGCACATGCGTGTTACGGACATAACTCATTTTTTAAAGGTAATTACTTATTTAAAACCTGGACCGATGCAGGTTCAATTATTGATTACTTGGTATTTGCTAAAAACTACATAAGCCGCTGTGAAGAAAAGCATGGTATTACACAAGTAGAAGCCCTACTCGACTCATGTCATGCATTAATGAATTACGGGGTCGATCGCTACAAACGTCCACAACAAATATCGCTATTTGAAGAGCAAAAACGCCAACAAGAGCGCGAAGACTACCTTCAATCGCAAGTAAACGAATTATGGCGAACTATTCCTGAGCAACAGCAAGAAACCAAAAAGAAAGTCCGCCATTTCCCTTCTGAACCTCAAGAAAATATTTTGTATTTTATTGAAAAAAATGCCCCATTACTGGACTCTTGGCAACGTGAAGTGATACGTATTGTTCGTAAAATTTCGCAATACTTTTACCCACAAAAACAAACTCAAGTAATGAACGAAGGCTGGGCAACTTTTTGGCATTACACCATCCTTAATCACTTATATGATGAGGGAAAGCTCAGCGACTCTTTCATGTTAGAGTTTTTACAAAGCCACACCAACGTAGTTTATCAGCCACCTTATAACAGTAAGTATTATTCAGGCATTAACCCATATGCTTTAGGCTTTAATATGATGGTTGATATTCGCAGAATATGTGAACACCCAACTGAAGAAGATAAACGCTGGTTTCCTGAATATGCAGGTAGTAACTGGCTAGATACACTGCATTTTGCAATGGAAAACTTTAAGGATGAGAGTTTTATTAGCCAGTTTTTATCGCCTAAGTTAATTCGTGATTTTAAATTATTTACTATTATTGACCATACTAACAATCCCCATTTACAGATTGGCGCAATACATAACGACAACGGCTATAAGGCAGTGAGAGAAGCACTCTCAGCGCAGTACAATTTAAGTAATCATGAGCCTAACATTCAAGTGTATGATGTTGATATTAGAGGTGACCGTTCATTAACCCTACGCTATGTACCCCATAACAATATTCCTTTAGCAAACTCGCACGAGGAAGTGCTTAAGCATCTTTACAGATTATGGGGCTTTAAAGTAAAACTAGAACAAGAGTCAAATTCTGGTGAAGTTTCAATGATTGGTCAATGCCCAATAGATGACTCTCGACACACAACACAATAATGAAGGGCAATACAATTTCCATACTGATTGGATTTGCTCAGCAGATTGTAAAAAAACACGGTATTATTTAACCCTAAATTCTGGATATAAAAAATGACGCTTAAGCGTCATTTTTTATATCTTCGTAGGCTATTACTTTATTTCGCCCTGTATTTTTAGACTGGTACAGTGCTTTATCTGCAGCCTCTATCCAGCGCTCATGATTTTTAAAATCATTACTGCTACCAGCCAGCCCTATACTTACCGTCATTGTTATTTCAAAGTGTTTATACTTAACAGGGTTACTTTCAATCAATACCCTTAAACGCTCAGCAAATACAAAAGCGCCTTCTTTATCTGTATCAAGCAATGTCACTGCAAACTCTTCACCGCCATAGCGCCCTGCAACATCAGTCTCGCGCAGCGTCGTACGTAGTAAGTTAGATAAGTGACGAAGCGATTCATCACCACAGCTATGACCATATTCATCATTTATTTTTTTAAAGTGATCAATATCAAACATTAATAATGTACTACAGCCACCACTTCGCTTAACTCTTAAAAACTCTTGGCGTAGCGTACCTTCCCAGTGTCCACGGTTTGCAAGCTGCGTTAAGCTATCTGTTTGACTTACTTGTTCTAATTTTTTATTTAACTCTTCAAGCTCTTTTTTATTTACCGCCACATCTGTTACATCATACAAAATAATACAAATGTGGCTAACTTCGCCCATCGTATTGGTAAGAGGGATGAATGTCGCATTTTGATACATGTAATCAGCTTTACCAGTAATAGGTCGATAATTTTTAAACCTAAAAATGTATGGCTGCTGCTCCCAAATCGTAAAAGAGCGGTTTTTTAAAACAAAAACCGACTCAGATTTACTTCTAAACCATTTTTCGTCTATTGCAGGAAATAAATCAAATAGATCTTTATCTTTTACTGCGCTTGGTAGAAGCCCTGAATGGTTTTCCATAAAACCATTCCATACACACACCTTATAATCCCTATCGAGTACCACAAGGCCTACATCAACGGTATTAAACATATCCATTAACCAATGGATCTCATTCATTTCTAAATCAGCGGCCATAACTTAATCTTCTAATAGGTAAGCAACTTTGTATTTCAAAGTTTTAAGTGAATCTTCAGTAAATAACAGCATGAGGTCGCAGTTTATATCATGGTTTTCAATACCGTAACTAATCTCTATTGCAAGGGTGCGTTGCCAACGTGACTTGTTTGATTTAACCAACTCAGATACATCTCTGTGTTGGCCAAGTACAATCGGGTGCCCTTGGCTAAATGACATATCGAGCTGTTTTGAAAGACCCGTTAAAATAGCGCCTATCAAAATATTACTAATATCCATAAGCAGCTCAAGTTCAACTTTATCGTTTAACTCGCCGTCATAGTTCATCAAAGAAGCTATTTCTTTAAAGCTTGAATCATTTAAAAGTAATAGCGCCTCGCCCGAAATACCACCGCCAATAAAGCCCTGGCACACACCCGATGTAGCTGCGTTATTATCTATAGACTGCAGCGCCATATCGAGTTCATTAACTTCCAAAATATTCACATTAGGAATTGGTAACTCTACAAATACATTAAGAAGACGTGCAAGTAAATCCCCAGCCTGCCCCATAGCAACGTTAGTTAGCTCTTGGTATATATCCCGAACATCAGGGTCGACTTGCTCTCCTAGCGAATGAGAGAGACGCTCACGCATGGCTTTATCTTTAATCCCATGGTGTTCAATTATGCTGGCTAGTTTTTCGGGAGAACATGGTTTTTGAATAAAATCGATAGCACCAAGCTCAAGCACTCTTTGGTGTGCACTTGGTTGTATATCACCAGAGACAACAACAGTGAGAATATTAAGCCCCTGTTCTTTCATAGCGATTAAAACTTCATAACCGTCCATTTCTGGCATGTTTAAATCGAGAAAAAGTATCTCTGGTTCAATTAACTTTATTTGCTTTATACAATCAACGCCGTCAAGTGCAAATTCAACTTTAATGTCCCAATCTTCAGGTAATGAGCGAGCTAGCTGACGTCTAGCTAATTTCGAGTCATCACATATTAATACCGATGTTGACATATTATCTCTCTGTTTCTAAACCAGTAATGAGCATTAAAATCATTTTATGATGGTTTTTATTTTTATTATTGAAGATATCTTTTGTAACTTCATGTTAATCAAAGTTTAGCATAGTTACAATTTTTATATTTCAGAGCTAATACCCACTCTATTAAGCAGGTTTAATCACTTGGTAACTATAGCCCAGTATAATACACTGACGCCCATTGCGTTAATTTAAAAGGAAATACCTTATGTTACGTTCACTTGCCTTTGCTTTGAGTTCATTTTGTTCTGTGGCTATTGCAGCCGACTATCCAGAAAACACGCTTGATGCAGGAAAAGTATCCGCGCAAGGCAAACCAGTCACTTTATTAGGTCAAGGTATCTCAATTGGAGATAGTGCGCCAAACTTTAAAGTTGTTGATGACAACTTTATTCCAGTGACACTTGAGGATTATAAAGGCCAAGCTGTATTAATAAGTGTAGTACCCAGCCTAGATACCGGCATTTGTAGCCTGCAAACTAAGCACTTTAATGAAAAAGTAGCCTCACAATTCCCAAGTGTAGTTATGCTAACAATTAGTGCTGATTTACCATTTGCTCAAAAGCGTTTTTGCAAAGCTGAAAATATCGATAAAATCACTACGTTATCAGATTCTGTTTGGCGTGATTTTGGTCAGAAATACGGATTGATTATTAAAGATATGGGCTTACTAACGCGAACAGTCTTTATTTTAGATGAAAGCCATAACGTCATTTATAAACAGTTAGTTAGTAGCCTTTCAACTGAACCAGAATACAACAGCGTAATTGAGAAACTTAAAACATTGTAAAGTCCATTAAGTAGCACTAATTAAGCAATGCTAAATAGCCTTAAAACAAAAAACCGCCAATTGGCGGTTTTTTAATGTGCTTTTATAATTAACCTAAAAGTTCACCAAGTTGTTGGCTAACAGTTTCAACAGCTTGTGTACCATCTAGTTTATGGTATTGAGTATTACCAGCAGCCGCTTCTGCTTGATAGTAATCAACCAATGGCATAGTTTGCTCGTGGTAAATACCTAAACGTTTACGTACTGTTTCTTCAGTATCATCAGCGCGAACAATTAAATCTTCGCCAGTTTCGTTGTCTTTACCTTCCACTTTTGGTGGATTATAAACAACGTGGTAAACACGACCAGAACCAGGATGAACGCGACGTCCGCCCATACGCTCAACAATGACTTCATCAGCCACGTCAAATTCAATAACGTGATCAACCACTACGCCATTTTCTTTCATTGCATCCGCTTGCGGGATTGTACGCGGGAAGCCATCAAGTAAAAAACCTTTCTCACAATCCGCTTTAGTAATACGCTCTTTAACTAAACCAATAATAATATCGTCAGAAATTAGTTGACCAGCATCCATTACTTTTTTTGCTTCTAGACCCAGTGGCGTGCCTTCTTTAATTGCCGCACGTAACATATCGCCAGTAGAAATTTGTGGAATACCGTATTTGTCCATTAAAAACTGAGCTTGAGTACCTTTACCTGCACCCGGCGCGCCCAAAAGAATAATGCGCATATTATTGTCCCCTAGTATGGATATTTATTTTAAAGCCTGAATTCTTCCACAAGCGCCGCCGATACTCAAGCAACTTATACTAATTGATGA
This sequence comes from Pseudoalteromonas sp. SG45-1, assembly GCF_014164135.1. Lineage (NCBI taxonomy): Bacteria > Pseudomonadati > Pseudomonadota > Gammaproteobacteria > Alteromonadales > Pseudoalteromonadaceae > Pseudoalteromonas > Pseudoalteromonas sp. SG45-1. The sequence continues at coordinate 47,641 of NZ_JACJEP010000015.1, read as the reverse complement.
GCCGTGGGGGTGTTTACAGGGCATTAAAAAAGGGAACACACGTTCCCTTTTATTTAAAGTACATAATTTATACTTTATTAACTGAGTAAATAGCTATTTGCTTATTTACTTAGTTCAAGCATCAATTTATTTAAGCGAGTAACAAATCCTGTTGGATCTTTAAGTGTACCGCGTTCTGCAAGTAGCGCTTGATCTAGTAAAACGTGTGACCACTGCGCAAACTTATCTTCATCTTGTTCGTCATTTAAGTGCTTAACAAGTTGATGCTCTGGGTTTAGCTCAAACACAGGTTTTGCTTCAGGGGCTGCTTGACCAACAGACTCCATTAGCTTTTGCATTTGTGAGCTCATGTCGTTGTCGTCGCTTACAACACATGCTGGAGAATCTGTTAAGCGGTGCGTAAAGCGCACTTCTTTAACGTCATCACCTAGTGCTGTTTTAATACGTTCAACAAGCCCAGCCATTTCTTTTTCAGACTCTTCTTGCGCTTTTTTAGTTTCTTCGTCGTCAAGCTTACCTAAATCTAAGTCACCACGTGTGATCGACTGTAGTTGCTTATCAGCAAATTCAGTTAGGTGACTCATCATCCACTCGTCAACACGGTCACTTAGTACTAATACTTCAATGCCTTTTTTGCGGAAAATCTCTAAATGCGGTGAGTTTTTCGCAGCGGTGAATGTATCAGCTACTACGTAGTAAATTTTGTCTTGGCCTTCGTTCATGCGTTCAACATATTGCTCAAGCGACACATCTTGTGTTTGTGAATCAGTGTGTGTCGAAGAAAAACGAAGTAGCTTACAAATAGCTTCTTTATTGGCAGCATCTTCAGCTGGGCCTTCTTTCATTACTTGACCAAACTCATTCCAAAATACTTGGTAATCGTCAGCTTTGTTTTTAGCCATACGCTCAAGCATTTTAATAATACGCGATGTACACCCTTTACGAATAGCTTGCGTTACTTTGTTGTCTTGTAGAATTTCACGAGATACGTTCAGTGGTAAATCGTTTGAATCTAGTAAGCCTTTTACAAAGCGAAGGTAGCTTGGCATGAACTGCTCAGCATCATCCATTACAAACACACGTTGTACGTAAAGTTTTAAGCCACTTTGACGTTCACGGTTCCATAAGTCGAAAGGTGCTTTTTTAGGAATATATAAAAGGCTAGTGTATTCAGTTTTACCTTCAACCTTATTATGTGCCCAGCTAAGTGGCTCTTCCCAATCATGGCTAACATGCTTGTAAAACTCTTTGTATTCTTCATCAGAAAGCTCTGACTTATCGCGTGTCCACAATGCAGTTGCACGGTTAATGCTTTCCCACTCACCTGGTACTGCTGGAATTTTTTCGCCGTCTTCGCCTTCAGATTCTGGCACTTCTGCTTTAAACATTTGTACTGGCGTTGAGATGTGATCAGAGTATTTAGTAACGATACTACGTAGGCGCCAGTCATCAGCAAATTCTTTTTCTTCATCGCGAAGATGTAAAATAATGTCGGTACCACGGCCTTCTTTTTCAATTTCTTGAAGTGTGTATTCGCCTTCACCTTGAGATTCCCACTCATAAGCGGTTGTTTCACCAGCTTTGCGTGTACGAACAGTTACTAAATCAGCAACAATAAATGCAGAGTAAAAACCTACACCAAATTGACCAATTAACTGTGAATCTTTACTTTGATCACCCGTTAAGTTTTTGAAAAACTCAGCAGTACCCGACTTTGCAATAGTACCTAATGAGCTAATGATTTCATCGCGCGTCATACCAATACCATTATCTGAAATGGTAATTGTATTTGCTTCTTTATCTGCACTAATACGAACACGTAAATCGGCATCACCTTGATAAAGGTCACCTTGAGATAATGCTAAAAAGCGTAACTTGTCTGCTGCGTCTGATGCATTTGACACAAGCTCACGTAAAAATATTTCTTTATTAGAATAAAGAGAATGAATCATTAAGTTTAATAATTGTTTTACTTCTGTTTGAAAGCCTAATGTTTCTTTTTGTGCTGCAGTCATTTATATATCTCCAATTTGCAAAGTGTCTGCGTTATGCACTTAATATGGGGTGAGGTGTTAGAACTTCAAGGGAAAAATTTAAAAAAGGTGAAACGAAAACAAAGAACCATTAATTTGTTTAAAACGAATGCGGACAATTAATATGAATCTTTTCACCTGTTGTTGGATGTTCAAAATATAAATCGCTGGCATGTAATTGTAACCGCCCTGCCATATATTCACTTTGCGCACTTTTATATAAATCACAGCCTAAAATTGGGTGCCCTATAAACTGGCTGTGTATTCGTAATTGATGGGTACGCCCAGTAATAGGTGTAAATTGCACTAAGGTTCTGCACGGCTGCCTGAGCCGCTTAAGTACTTTATATTCACTCAGCGCTGTTTTACCTGTCGATTGGCAAATTTTAACACGCGGAAAAAGCAGTTTATCTTTTGCAATTGGCGCAGTAATTTGCCCTTCATCAACAGCCAAGCATCCCTTTAACATGGCTACATAACGCTTTTGAATAGTACGCGCTTGAAATTGCTTATTAAGGTGCTTTGACGCAATCGCGTTTAACCCAACAATCATAATGCCCGATGTGCCCAAATCTAGCCGATGCGGTAACTTAGCCTCTGCAAATGCAGCTGTTAAGCCCTTTTGACCATTTACTAAGCGGTAATGCACTGAGTCCCAATTAAGCGGATTTTTACCTGATAAGCTTAATAGTCCACTGGGTTTATTGATCAGTAAAATATCGTCATCTTGATATAATATTTCAATAAACCCGTCGCACTTAGGGGCTACAAAATCATCAACTATAATGGGTTGTTCTGAAGGTGTTTGCGATGTTGAGTTAGCCATTAAGTTAATCATTAAATTAGTCACTATCTTTTGAATGAAGCGCTTTTAAAGCCAATACTTTTTCACGTAAACCATCTGCTACTACTTTATCAGCTGCAATCGGGGCACCGACTGCAACCGACACCAAAGACCATTTTAATCGAGGCAATTGCCACTTAGCTTTACGACTAAACATGCTGCCCCATAAACCACCTAAGTGCACAGGAATAACGGGCACAGGTGAGCGCTCAATAATGCGCTCGATTCCACGGCGAAAAATATCCACTGAGCCGTCACTGGTTAGTTTTCCTTCAGGGAAAATACCAACAAGTTCGCCTTTATTAAGCGCAGCAGCTACTTCGTCAAAGGCTTTTTTAAACGCTTCTGGATTGGTTTTTTCACTGTTAATGGGAATAGCCTTAGCCATTTTAAATAACCAATGTAGGGCCGGCGAATAATAAATAGGGGCAAATACCATAAACCGGATAGGCCTTGGTGATGCGGCTAAAATAAACATCCAATCAACAAAGCTGACATGATTACACACGACAACCGCAGCGCCTGCATCAGGTATATTACTTTCACCTTTTGTACGCACTCTGTACATACAAATAGCTAAAATATATATAATAAATCGTAAAAAGAACTCTGGTACTTTGGTATAAATATAAACAGAGATAAGTAAGTTTAGCCCAGCAAGAAACAGTAGCAACTCTGAAATACTCCACTCAAAAACAGACAGTGTTACAATGCTCAAAATAGCACTGCCCACCATAAACAGTGCATTTAATACATTGTTAGCCGCTATAACTCGTGAGCGACTCGACTCTTCAGTACGCTGTTGAATAAGCGCATACAGCGGTACAGTGTAAAAACCAGAGCCAATACCAATGCCTGCCATCCATACAAAGTGCCACACCATATCGCCTGTTTTTAATAGCTCCTGAAGCGTCATTAACTCAGGGTGTTGAGGTAAATAAGAGCTAATGGCTGGCTCTTGGCTCAGTAAGTATAAAAACAAGGTAATTAAGATAGCGCCAAAAGGCACAATTCCTAATTCTATTCGAGAGCGAGAAAGCTTTTCACACAGTAACGAACCAATCGCAATACTTAGTGAAAACACAACAAGCGCACTAGTTACAACCAGTTCATCGCCGCCCATTGTGTGTTTTACATAATTTGGTAGGGACGTTAAAACGATGGCGCCAATTAACCAAAACCAACTGATCCCAAGGACTGATTTACCAACCGATTCTGTTTGCGAGTTAAGTACTGAAAATACATTTCTTGTCGATGAAAATATATTATAGGTAAATTTTAAGTTAGGCTCGTTTGCTTCACTAGTGGGTATAAAGCGACTGCTCACATAACCCATCACGGCCAAGACTAATACGGCAATACTTATAAGCGTAGGCCCTACTGATTGAGTAATATAATAAGTGCCAAAAATTGTACCAATTAGTATCGCCACAAACGTGCCTGATTCAACCAAACCATTCGCTTTTGTTAATTCATTAGGTGCTACGTGCTGCGGTAAAATAGAATATTTTAATGGACCAAAAAACGTACTTTGCACGCCCATTAAAAATACGGTGGCTAACATTAGCCACACATACTGCGTTAAAATAGAAACTGCCCCTACAACCATAATAGGGATCTCACATAGTTTTACGATTCTAATCAATTTTGATTTTTCTGTTTTTTCTGCAAGCTGCCCTGCCATCCCTGAAAAGAAAAAGAACGGAAGAATAAATAACCCAGCAGCAATATTTGAATAAAGTGCGCCATCTGCAAGTGTTGCAGCCTGAAATATCAATAGAATAAGCACTGATTGCTTATACACGTTATCGTTTATCGCTGAGAAAAACTGCGTAATAAAAAGCGGTAAAAAACGCTTACTACCTAGTAATGCACCTTGATAGGGTTGGTTATCTTTCATTGTATTCCTTACTAATTAGAGACATAGCCCAAAAATAAATTAGATTGTTTCTAAGCTTACCTTAAAAACGAAAAAGCCTACATGATTTAATCATGTAGGCTTTTGTAATTTGTTTTCAAATAGTGACTTAGAGCTAGTCTTGAGTAACTAGGCGCCTGCCGCTAAAGGCATGCATAAGTGTTCTACCATCTACTAAATCAAGCTCACCTCCCACAGGAATACCATGGGCAATACGTGAAGCGCCTACTTTGTATTTATGACAAAGCTGAGCAATATAATGTGCGGTAGTATCGCCTTCAACCGTAGGGTTAGTCGCTAAAATAACCTCATTAATATCGCCTTGAGCAAGCTTTTGCTCTAAAACATCTAAGCCAATCTCTTTAGGACCAATACCGTCAATTGGCGATAAGTGACCCATTAATACAAAGTATAGACCTAAATACTGCCCTGTTTGCTCGATGGCAAGTACGTCAGTAGGTGATTCAACAACACATAATATACCGCTGTCTTGGCGTTTTGTACTTAAACAAATATCGCACTGAGCTTGTTCGCAAAAAGTACGACAAGACTGACAGTGCCCTATGGCGGTCATTGCTTTAGTGAGTGCATTGCCCAGCTGAGTGCCTCCCTTTCGGTCGCGCTCAAGCAGGTGAAAAGCAATACGTTGCGCTGACTTTGGACCAATGCCAGGTTGACAGCGCAGTGCTTCTATAAGCTGATTTAAACTATCTGAAAGTTGCATTATTGACTTAAAACGGCATTTTCATACCTGGTGGTAATTGCATACCGCCAGTTACTTTACCCATACGCTCTTGTGTTTCTTCAGCAACACGGCGTACAGCATCGTTACATGCTGCTGCAAGTAAGTCTTCAATCATGTCTTTGTCGTCTTCCATCAAGCTTTCATCAAGCTGAACACGACGTACATTGTGGTTACCAAGCATGGTTACTTTAACTAAACCGGCACCGGCTTCGCCAACAACTTCTAATGTTGCGATTTCGTCTTGGGCTTTTTGCATGCGATCTTGCATTTGCTGCGCTTGCTTCATCATGTTGCCCATTCCACCTTTAAACATAACTTTCTCTCTTTCTTTTAATACATTAATTAACATGAACATAAGGGCGATTGTAAGTAATTACAATGCCTGAATACTGTTTTCGTCAATTTCGGCGCTAAATACTTGCTGAAATTGTACTATGTTTTCATCAGATGTGATCACATCGATTGCTTGTTGATGACGACCTGCATCAATTTTTTGCTGAATAAGATAAGGAGAGTCAATAACTCCCTTAGCAAAATTAATACTTAACGACACGTTATGCTCATAAATACTCGACAATGCGGCATCTAATCTTTGGCGAAGCATCGGTGTATCTAAATGCTTTTGTGATTCATCAACGTCTATATGTAAACTGTTGCCTTGCTTGGTAAATATTGAATGCAATGCAAATTGGCGCATACGACCCCCCAGTCCCATACGTTTAATTAAATAAGCCCATTCATCTTGTTGATGTGCAAATCTAATTTCACTAATTGGACTTTGAAAATCATCAGGCACGGGAATGCTAATTTCCTCGGGCGCTGCTTCAGGTACTTTTTGAGGATTTATTTGCTCAAGTAGCTCTGGCGCTAGATTTTCGGTAATTGTTTGATGCTTTTCTTTAAAATCAACTTTTCGTACTGGTTTTGTATTAGCGTGACCATGTGCCTGGCTTTCGCTCCCTCTTGGTGGGAGCTCATGCTTTTTTTCACTTGCACCTGCACTATCATTTACCCAAGGTGGGGGATCGCTAGGTGCAATGCTTGAAACGCTGTTGAGCTCGTTTATATTTTCAGCGGTACTATCTTGGTGAACACTTTGAGCTTTAGGCATTCTTGGCTGGTGTTCTGGCTTTTTAGCGGGTGCTTGGTTTGGCTGCGCTGCTACATTATTTGCAGAGGTGCTTGTACTCTTGCTTGATAACCTACCCGCACCGGATATGTTTCTATCACGTAAAATACGAGCAATGGCAGATTGCGCCTGCGCTTCTTGTTCAGCTATTGGCGTACTTGCATTGTGATTTGTTAAGGGCTCTGATTGAGGTTCTGAGTTTGCAGTAGGTGCAGGGTTAAAACCCTGATCTACAGCGCTACTCATTATATCGTCAAATTGCGAGGCCAGCGTTTGTTCAGCATCACTATGGAGCATATAAGCTTCATCTTCACTTTGTCGCTGGGCTTGAGCATCTGAAACAACATTGGTTTGTGGTTGCTCTTTAGCTAAAGCCTGTTGCTTTGAAGCGTTTTCACTTTGTTGAACCGGTTGCTCTACTGCAACTTGGGCAGGCTCATTATTACTTTGCACGACTTCATTATTTGATGACTGAGCGGCTGCGTTAGCTGAAGGCTCTATCTCAACGGCTTTAGGCTGCTCTGCATTGCTAACTGGCTTAATATTATTTACTGGAGCACTGCTTTGGCCAGCTACTGTGTTTTGCGATGTTTTATTTTTATTTAATATATCTCGCAGTGCATTTGCACGGCCTTGTTTATTTGGGGCCGGCTCTTCGTTTGCTGTGTGTATAGTTTGTTGCGCGTCTGTAGGCTTAAATGCTAATAATCTTAGCATAATCATTTCAAAACCTAAGCGAGGCTCTGGTGCCCATTGTAAATCTTTTTTACCATTTAACAGTAACTGATAATAAATTTGAATTTGTTGTGGGCTCGTATGTTGTGCAACATGAGCAATATAATCTACATTTTTTTCATCTAGCCCTGCCGCTTCTGGCACTAACTGGGTTAGTTGGGTCAAATGCGTAAGTGCAATTAAATCATCAAGCAATGCCACATAATTAGGATTACGACTTGCCACCTGCGCAATCTCATCCATTAGCGCAGCGCCATCTTGTGCAAGTAATGCCGCAAGCAAGCTTTGGCTATAATGAGTATCCATTAAACCAAGCATTGTTTGTACTGCTTGATTATTAATATCACCATTTGTTTGCGCAATAGCTTGGTCGGTTAAGCTAAGTGCATCACGCATACTGCCATCAGCGGCTTTTGAAATAATGCTAAGTGCATCGGTATCAAAGCTAAGCTGCTCTTGAGTAAGTACGTGTTCAAGCTGTGTTTTAATTTCACTTTGCGACAAGGCATTTAAGTTAAATTGTAGACAGCGAGATAAAATAGTAACTGGTAATTTTTGAGGATCGGTGGTCGCCAATAAAAATTTCACATGCTCTGGTGGCTCTTCAAGCGTTTTTAAAAGCGCGTTAAAGCTGTGCTTAGAAAGCATGTGAACTTCATCGATTAGGTATACTTTATAACGTCCACGAGTTGGTGCATATTGAACGTTATCAAGTATTTCGCGAGTGTCTTCTACTTTTGTACGAGAAGCCGCATCTATTTCGAGTAGGTCAATGTAGCGCCCTGCTTCTATATCCAAACAGCTGCTACATTGTCCACACGGATTTGCAGATATACCTTCATCGCAATTTAAGCTTTTAGCAAAAATACGTGCAATGGTGGTTTTACCTACACCGCGGGTTCCAGTGAATAAATAAGCGTGATGCAGTCTATTTTGCGTAAGCGCATTTACAAGCGCTTGCTTAACATGAGACTGCCCAACCAATTCATGAAAGGTTTGAGGACGCCATTTTCTCGCTAGAACCTGATAACTCATCGATTACTCGCCTTCGAATTCAACCAATTTTAGGATTTTAATACCCATTTTTTTGATGCGCTGCTCGCCACCAAGTTCTGGTAGTGATACAACAAATGCTGCATCTGTGGCTTCGCCACCTAGTTTATTAACTAACTTAGCAGTGGCTTCAATTGTGCCACCAGTTGCTAATAAGTCATCAACTAGTAATACTTTGTCGCCAGGTACAATTGCATCTACATGCAGTTCTAGCGTGTCTTCACCGTACTCAAGTAAGTAATCTTGGCGAATAACTTCGCGTGGTAACTTACCTGGTTTACGTACTGGAATAAACGGAATGCCTAACGCATAAGACAATGGCGCACCAAAAATAAAACCACGTGATTCTGTGCCTATGATTTTAGTAAAGCCCTGATCTTTATATTCTGCGATAAACGCGTCAATAGTTGCTTTAAAGGCTTCTGGATTTGCCATTAAAGTGGTTACATCGCGAAACATAATGCCCGCTTTTGGATAATCAGCAATTGTAGTTATGCTGTTTTTGATAATTGCTGGTGTTACTTGAGTCATAATTTTAACTGCTCAATTGTTTATATTACAAAGCAGGTGATTATAACCTTAACTAACCTTTAATTGCGAGTTTGGCGTTATTATAAAAGAAGTATTAAATATGGACGGGGTAATTAAAATAAAGTGGTTCAAGGCTGAAGTTAGCAACAGCCTTAATAAACGCTATACATTTTACGTTAAGCTAGTGATCCAGCCTAATATTGCATTTAAACAACCAATCCCTGCAAATACAGCTAAAAAAGCAAGAAAGTAAGTAGCGTTGAACGGATCTTTAAAGTCTTTATCATCTGACATTGGTACAACCTTTTATTAAGCACGGCAAATAAGGCTGCCATAATAGACGATGTAAAATCATCAATAAAGACCTTAGCCTTGATTTTTTGTCACAATCACTCCACGTTCAACCATAGCATTAAGAGTAACCAGTGCACCTTGAGCAATTTGCTCTGCATTAAATTGTGGTGCATGAGCTAATACCTGTTGGCAGACGTTGTCAAATGTCGCGCCTTCGCTTGCCTCTATGATTGACAATAGCAAAGCTGTCATCGCATTCGTAGCTAAAAATTGAACGTCGTCATTTTCGTCTCTATATACAACAAAATAATTAGGCTGAAGTGATGGCTCTTTTGGTTTAAAGCGATTGCTAATATTTTGAACCGGAAATTGATAACTTAAATTTCTTGCCGTTTTCGATAAATATAAAGCTGAACTAGTGAGCGCTGTTGTTTGTAATTTTTTCTCTTGCTCATCTTCGTGTGCAATGGATACATCTAGCTCTACCCATTCATAATGGGCAAGCTCAAGCATAAACACGGGATCGTATTTTTTCATTTTATAATCACTTGATAAGTAATTAATAAACTCCCCTGCTATGTCTAAAAAGTACGGCGAATGACAATCATATTCGCTAAAAAACTGGCGTACGAGGGCTTGCCATTGCTTCTGGGTATATAACGTTTTTAATACCGGAAAACCTGATGATAGAAAACCTTCAATGTTATTAAAAAATAGGTCGCGATAAATAGCCATACGCCTGTCTTCGATACCGCTGGGCTTTTTATTTTTTTGAGGCTCGCGAATATGCGCCATAAATTCGTTTTGTATTTCAATGAAGCTCATAACTAGGCACTCTTTTAATGTTGATAAAGGCTTATATTAAGCTCGTTGTTTTGAAACAGTTGAATCAAAGTGTTTAGCTTGTAGATCATGAATTATATCTAACTCTTTGGTTAAAACATTCATGGTAGGAATATTAAAATCGCGCTCAAGCAAGGTTGGAAATACGCCATGCACTTCGTATGCTTTATCGAGTAGCTCCCAAACAGGATCAATCACATCAGCGCCATGTGTATCAACAATTAAGTCATCAGCCTCATTATAATGGCCTGCAATATGCCCATAGGCTATACGATTAGAAGGTAACCCAGTTAAAAATGCTTGCGCGTTATAGCAATGATTTATCGAATTAACATAAATGTTATTCACATCAAGTAAAAGCTTGCAGTCAGCTTGCTCTAAAATAATATTCGTAAATTCAAGCTCTGATAATTGCTGTCCAGGAGCACCATAATAGGAAACATTTTCTATCGCAATTTGCTGCTCTAGTATGTCTTGAACTTGTTTAATGCGAGGTACAACATGTGCTATGGCATCTTGTGTAAATGGAATGGGCATTAAGTCATACATATGCCCTGTACCGGAGCAGTAACTTAAGTGCTCACTAAAAATTTTTATATTGTGCTCTTCAAAAAACACTTTTAAAGACTTAACAAATTCAACATCAAGAGGTTCGGGAGAACCGATAGACAGTGATAATCCATGACACACAAAATTATTAGCATCGGTTAATGTTTTAAATTGCTTTTTAAAGCGTCCACCCAGTTTTAACCAGTTCTCTGGCGCAACTTCTAAAAAGTCTACTTGATTAGGTACATGCTCAAGCAGCTCATCAAGCATTTCTCGTCGTAGGCCAAGGCCCACCATCCCAAGATCTTTACTTTGAGTTTGTATCATAACTACCTCTAACTTAACAAAAAAGGGCCTTAGGGCCCTTTTAGCATAACTTATTTAGAATAAGATATTAACGGCCACCACATTTACCTTCGCCGCACTTACCTTCTTTTTTAGTTTTTTTAGCGTCGCCGCCACATTTACCTTCACCACATTTGCCTTCTGTTTTAGCTTTTGCGTCTTTTGCATCGCCGCCACACTTACCTTCACCGCATTTACCTTCTTTTTTACCTTTTGCATCGCCGCCACATTTGCCTTCGCCGCATTTGCCTTCTTTTTTATCTTTTGCGTCGCCACCACATTTGCCTTCGCCGCATTTACCTTCTTTTTTATCTTTTGCGTCACCGCCACATTTGCCTTCACCGCACTTACCTTCTGCAGCATCTAATTGGTAACCTGTTACTAGTTGTTGAAACTCAAATGGGTTAGCTTGTACATCTGCAGATACAAAACTTGCAGAGCCAACTACTACTGCACCTAAAGTTAACGCGATTGTATTTTTTTTAACTGTATTCATTTTATGACTCTCTTTAATCAAGGATTGTAAATCTCAGCAATAAAAATGTATTTTTAAATTGCTTGTATGCTTAAGTAGACCCGTACAAAAATAAAAACTTTCATTTATTTTCATAATATTTACTTTTGCAATTTATACATCAAATATGGGCGGTAATTACAGATTTATCAATGTGTGATTTACAGGTAAACTATGCCTCCAGTTTTTTATCAAAATTAATCTCTTTATGAAACTTGTTTTAGCACCTATGGAAGGTGTCGTTGATTTTAAAATGCGCCAATTACTCACAGACATTGGTGGGTTCGATTTGTGCGTTACAGAGTTTGTAAGAGTGGTTGAAACATGCTTACCTGACAAAGTTTTTCATCGATTTTGCCCTGAACTACATAATAATGGATTTACACGAGCAGGTACTCCTGTGCGTGTTCAATTACTCGGTCAAGAAGCAAATCCGTTAGCCGAAAATGCAATAAGAGCAATCGCATTAGGGTCCCATGGGGTCGACCTAAATTTTGGTTGCCCAGCAAAAACAGTTAATCGTAGCCGAGGGGGGGCTGTACTGCTTAAAGACCCTGACCATATGTATACGATTATTAAAGCAGTCCGAGATGCTGTAGATGATAAACATGAAGTAAGTGCAAAAATTCGCTTAGGCTTTGATGATGACAGTAACAGCCAAGAAATTGTCGATGCTGTGGTAAGTGCAGGTGCAAATAGTGTAGCTATTCACGCCAGAACCAAACGAGATGGTTATAACCCGCCAGCTTATTGGGAAAAAATTCCACCAATAATAAAAGGTAAGAATATTGCCGTTGTTGCCAATGGTGAAATTTGGCAAGTAGAGGACGCAATGCTTTGTCAAAAACGAAGTGGGTGCACTGATTTAATGCTTGGTCGTGGCGCCCTTTCGCACCCTGATTTAGCAAAAAAAATTAAAGCTCATGTAAATAATGAGCAATATGATAGCCTTGAGTGGGAGCATATTATTTATCACTTAATTCACTCAGCTATTCATCAAGACCCCGCGAAGGATGAAAAATACTTTGCTTCACGTACTAAACAATGGCTTGGTTATCTAAAACGCCAGTACCCGCAAGCTATCGATTTGTTTGATGAAATCAGACGTTTAAAAAGTAAAGAAGATGTGGCGAGCGTATTAAATAAATATGCCAAAGCACCTCAACTTGATTCAAATCATAACGACTAACTTAAAGACTCTAGATAATATCAGAATAACGTAAAGCCCATTTAATAAGGTTGTACTGATAATGCATCATCAAAAAAGACTTAACGATGAAATAGCACAAGTTAAATTAAATATATTAACCATGCTTTCTAAATCAGCTTACCCTGCACATCACCATTTAATACAAATTTTAGCTGATACAGCAAATAGTGAATGGTTAGACTGCGCAGCAGAGAAGTTAGGCCCTGAGTATGCACTTTTAATCAGTCGCATGACCAAACTAGAAGCCGCACTAAGTCAAATAGAAATTGGCCAGTATGGCTACTGCTGTGATTGTGAAGAAAAAATATCAGCTAAGTCACTTGAACTAGACCCCGCAACTCAACGGTGTACAAAGTGCGCACAATAAGCGCACTTTCAAATCATTATATAATGTGTTGTATAAAGCTAAATGATTGCCCTGGGTAGAGAATTATATCTTCAACCAAGTACTGGGCCTCTTCTGGACTCATTTGTAGGCGCTTTATAAGGTTTACCTTTGCTTGAGGCAAAGTCCACGCATGGTAGTGAATACCTATATCTGATTCCATCATCGCAAGCATCAATGTTTTATCTTTATGAGACATATCCATAGCGATCGCCATTGCAGGTAAGTCTTGATAGTTAGCCTGCCAATCTAAGCCTTCTATTAATTTTTCATCAGATAAATACTGAACTAAAAACGATTTTTGGTGAGAAGTTGGCAGCTTACTGTCGAATGCAACACGATCTAATACTTTTATTTTTTCGTTTAAAAGAGTAACCCATTCTAACGGTGAATGTACTTCGCCACTAAAGTAATTAAGTTTGCTCTGATACCACTGAGTGCCATTTGGCAGACCTCTTAGACCCACACTTCCTCTTGGCTTATAACTAGCTAAATAATCGATAAAAGCTCTTATATGGCTTTTAAGCGCTGGTTGAACATCGTTACTTGCTATCGCACTTAATACATAGCTTTGTAACAATGTAAGTTCAATCTTGTTCAGCTTTAAATTGCTTTGTTGAGCACTGTCTAGGGTATCTTGGGTTAACTTGAGCCAAGTAATAACATTATCCGGTGTGTTTTTTGAGCCTTCAAAAGCGAGCATGTTTTCTAAAACATTTACTTGGGCTGGCCAATTAAAGTAGCGTTCAGGGAAACGCTCTGCAATTACCAAATAGTTTACTTGCGCAATTTGATTTAGATTAAGCTCCATACCCATTAGGCTCTGATAAATAGTATGGCGTTTTGTTAAGTAAGCATCAGAGAAAACCAATTGATCTTTTTCAATGTTATTGCCTTTAGTAGCACCTGTTTGTACAAGCGCCATGTTTAAAGCTTTTAAAGCGACTTGTGCGTCCTCAAACGACTCATAAGGTTGAGGCTGCTTTGAACATGCAGCTAAAAATAGGCACAGTAGTGATGATAAAAAGAGCTTTTTATACATAGTAGTTCCAATAAAAAAAGCCCCAGAGGGGCTTTTTACAAGTTGCTTAAGCTAATTAAAATTAAATTTTAACACCGTTGCGAGCGGCTTTATCTTTAATATATGTAGACCAACCTTTTGCAAACTTACGTGTGCGAGGGTCATCCATAGCTTTAGTAATTGCAGCATATGCTTGCTTATACTTACCTTGGTAGTAATACGCTTCAGCTAAATCTGAATAAATTGTGCCTTTTTTGTCAGAGCCAAGCTCTAATGCTTTGTTCAAGCGAACAATAGCAGCACTGAATTTTTCAGATTGTAAAAGTAATGAACCTGCTTTGCGGTAAAGCTCAGCGTCGTCATCAAATTTAGCAGCATCTTCGTAGTACTTAGCAGCTTTTTCTAAATCTTTAGAACGATGGTAATTACTCGCAATCGCGCTAACATTCTGCTTTGTACGTTCTACTTTTTCACTCTTAATGGCCTTTTCTAGCGTTACAGCTGCTTTATAAGGGATCTCATTTAGAGAGTAAAAGTTAGATAAGACTTTATACTCAACTTCATTTTCAAAGTAACCATTCTTGTATGCAACTTCCATAGTTGCTAAACCTTTAGAATAATCTTCAGTTTGTAGGTAATACTTACCTAAGCTAACCCAAGCTTTTTTATCATCAGGCCATACACGAACAATTTCTTCGCCAATTTTAACCATGTTTGCATAATCTTTAAGCTCAAAGTATGCGCCAAGTTTTAATTGGTAAGGGCCTTTGTTAGGCTCTTTTTGAAGTTTTATTGCCTTATCTGCTGGTTCAAAAACATCACGGTATTGCTCTAACTGATAGTTAGCTTGAGCAATACGTGTATAAACCGTAGGGTCCTCTTCACCGGTAAAGTCCATCCAAGCTACATATGCTTTTTTAGCTTCTTGGAACTTTTCTGTACCAGCGTATAAGTCACCTAACAACTTAAGAGTTTGTTCTTGATCAGCAAAGTTTAAAACATCAGGTGCAACGGCTTGCTTAGAGTACTTGATCGCTTCGTCATACTTTTCTTTTTGAGCGTACATGCTACCTAAGTAACGATTTACGGTCGCTTTATCAAAGTCATTCGAAGGCTCGATTTCTCTAAGCAAAACAATTGCTTCATCAACTTTTTCTTCGTTGTACAAATCAAATGCTTTAATTACTTTTTTACCAGTACGCTCGCCCATGATTTTAGTTTTTGCTTTTTTACGCTCTTCAATCTTTGCGTAATCCGGCGCTGCTAAAACAGATGCACTTAAAGTAGCACCCGACACAGACATAAGAATTGCAAGAGCAGTTACTTTAGAAAAATTTCTCATTACTCGCCTCCTTAGTTGCCTTGGTTAAGTTTAAAGTCTAATTGAACTTGTAAACCTGGTTGTTTCTGTGGTTTTCCGTCAATGATCTTAGGACGGTACTTCCACTTACGCAGTGCACGTTTAGCTTCACGGTCAAAGATACGTTTCGGTTCTGCGTCAATTACTTCAACGTCAGTTACTCCACCTAACTCATCAATTGTGAATGAAAGTTGAACCCAACCTTCTTTACCATCACGTGCTGCTTGCGTTGGATATTTTGGTTCTATACGAACGATAGGTGTCGCATCACCATCTCGTCCAAATGCACCAGGACCACTTAGTCCACCTGCCGAACTACCAACATCAATGCTTCCCATATTAAATGACATAGCACCAGGATTTGGATTATTATTTTCCGGCTGTGGCGGCTGCGGTTTAGGCGGCTGCTTTGGCGGTGGCGGAGGAGGAGGCGGTACACGCTTCCTCTCCTGCACCTTAGATTCAGGCGGATTCGTCATTATTTCGACTATGATCTGCTCTTTTTGTTCCGTATTACGGTCAGCCCCACCAGAGATGAGGAATGCCATGAAGTAGAACAAGCCGAAAGTAACTGCCCCACCTGCAATCAGTGAAAACAGAAAACGAATCATTACTGATCTCCAGCTATTGAAATTCTCAGGTTATCACCCGTCGCTTTAATCTGGTCCATAACTTTAACCACTACGCCATGTTTTGCTTCTTTATCAGCTTGCAAAATTACAACTTCAGTAGGTTGTTCTGCTAATAAACTTTCGATTTTTGCTGAAATACGTTCAACATCAACCTGCTGTTTATCAATCCAGATCTCGCCGTTACTACGAATAGCAATAAAAATGTTAGCATTTTTTTGCTTAGTAGCTTGAGCCGCTTTAGGTTTATTGACCTCGATACCAGCCTCTTTAACGAACGATGTAGTTACGATAAAGAAAATAAGCATGATAAATACGATGTCAAGCATTGGCGTCATATCAACCGCTGCTTCTTCTTCTTCACGAAAACGTTGTTTACGTGCCATATTTAATTCTCTCTCTAGTGATGAGGCATACTATCAATAAGTTTGGCTTTCACCATTTTAGCTTTTGTCTCAAGACGTGAGCTAAAAAATACTCCAGATAGTGCCGCAACCATTCCAGCCATTGTTGGGATTGTTGCCATTGAAATACCTGATGCCATTAAACGTGCGTTACCCGTACCCTGGTTGGCCATGGTTTCAAAAACCGAGATCATACCAGTAACAGTACCAAGTAAGCCTATTAAAGGACAAACAGCTACTAATGTCTTAATCAACAACATACGCTGATCTAATTTTTCAGACGCTTCAGAAATCCATGCTTCACGGATTCTGTGTGCGTACCAAGACGTAGTGTCTTGGCGGGCATCCCACTTTGCTACAATTTCTTTCGCTGTGCGAGGAAATTCTGCAAGTAGGAACCAATAGCGCTCAATCATTAAAACCCACATAAGAAAGAGTGCTATCGCGACCACGTATAAAACCTGGCCGCCTGTGCCAACAAAATCCCTGATAGATTCCCATATCTCCATCAGGACTAGCATTAGGCTTTCTCCTTCTCCGCGTGAGTAGCAACGATACCCGCGCTTTGCTCATCAAGGATGTGTAATACCGACTTACTACGACCAGCTACAAGAGCATGAAGTAGAATTAGTGGTAATGCAGCAATTAGACCTAGCGCTGTAGTTACAAGTGCTAGAGAGATGTTACCTGCCATGATCTTCGGATCACCCGTACCGAACAATGTGATTGTTTGGAACGTTAAGATCATACCGATTACTGTACCTAGTAGACCTAGTAACGGTGCGATTGCAGCAAGAATCTTAATTATATTGATACCAGCTTCAATGCGTGGCGTTTCACGTAGAATCGCTTCATCAAGTTTAAGCTCAAGGTTTTCAACATCTTGGTTCTTGTTGTCATGGTACACTTTAAGAATACGACCCAGTGGGTTATTTGTATTCGGTGTAGCAACATTTTTAAGCTGGCTCTTAATCTTACTAGTAGTAAGTGTAAGGTCAACAAAGCGGATTAGAGTAATTAGCATACCTAGGCCAAGTAAAGCCGTGATGATATAACCAACTACGCCACCTTGATGGAAGTATTCCATAAGGGTCGCTTTTTGAGTGTTGATACGTAAGATAGCACCACGAGTCGGATCTATGTAAACACCAGCGTAGTTATCTGGTGATGTATTTTCTAGAGCCGTGATACCGTCTAAGATATAACCGTCTGGTTGCTTACCTAGAGGCTGGATAGACTTAGTCTCTGGTGAATAAATTAAGTAACCATCGTCTGTAACTAAGTTAAAGTTACCGATACGTGTTACTTTTTTCATTGACGGGTTACCGTCAAGACCAGCAACTTCAGTTTCAAAAGTTGAAACTTTAGCTGATTCTGTCATTTCAGTTTGAAGTGAAATCCAAAGTTCTTCAAGTTCGCGAACTGTAGGAAGTTCTTTAGCAGCTGCTAACGAACGTAAGATTTCAGCACGACCTGGTTTTTCAGCACTAACTAGTGACGCTTCGATAGAACCGATAGCATCTTGAGCTGCACGACGTACAACACCAAACATCTCACCTAAAGTACCTTGGGCACTTTGAAGAGCTGCTTCTTTTTCAGCTAGCGTATTTTCGTTTTGTGCATATTGCTTAGCTAAGCTTTCACCACGAGACTTCTCAGAAGCAAGTTGGCTTTTAGCTTTGTTAAGTAATGCTTGCTTGTCAGCACGTTCTGATAAGAACTCTTGCTCACGTTGCTTATTGATTTTACCTTCAGAGATACGCTCTTGCTTTACTTGCTCAAGAATTTTATCTAGAGCTCCAGTATTTGCATGTGCATTAAGCGCGGTACCTGCAGAAACAGTTAGTACTGCTGCAACAGCAAAACCTTTAAATAGTTTCTTCATTATTGATTACTCCGCGCCAAAGATAGGTAGTTTAACAAGTTCTAATGTCGCTTGCTTACGCGCCATACGAATAACTTCTTTAACAGGTTTTAGGTATTCTTCGCCTAATGCTTTCCACTGTTTAGTGTTGTTATCCCACACCCAAGCATGTTTCAAGTCAAAAGACTGAGCAACGTAAGTGATACGACCTAACTGACCGATATCAACGTTAATGCTTTTACCATCAACTTCTAGAGTACCTTGTGAAGCAGATACAAGAGAGCTGTATGCTGTTTCAATAGTGTAAGCTTCAAGTACTTGACGGAATTTTTCAGACGTCGTTACAGACGCAGAAACCATGATCTCACGTAGTCTTTCAACACGTCCTAAACGCGTTTCAAGATTAAATGGAACGTCCGCTTTGATGAATTGCTCAAGCGTATCGATCATGCGATACATCAAAGGCACAACGTTTTGTTTAGTGTTATCAATAGTCGCGATTTGACGATCAAACGATTCAATTGAAGCGTTTTGGCTATCAACCAAGCGCGACACGTGATCGTTATACACTTTCATAAGTTCAGTCTCATCAACAACGCTACGGTACTCAGCGATTAGCTCCTGAGTTTGACCATATACATTGTCAATTTTAGTTTGAGACTTAACAGCAGCCTTTTGAATTTGTTGACCTGCTTTTTGCACGTCATTCAAAGGATCTGCAATCACATTGCTGCTTGCAAATGCAAATGCGCCAACCAACGCAGTTGCTACAAGACTCTTTCTGATTTTAACAGACATAGTTCCCAACCAATTAAGTAATGTTACTTTTATAATTTAATTATCCTCCGAGGAGAACAACCCTGATATCTTTTAATAGATATCAACCTTCCAATAATGCTAAATGCAATTAGCGCTGTCAACTTGATGTTTACTAATCTCAGTAAATAAATAGCTAAGTTAATGCTTAAACGAAAGTACCAGCCCACAACAGTTAACATTATTGCAACGAAGCTTTTTCTTAATATTTCTATTAAAGCCTTTTAAGGGGTGTATTTATTCGCATTGCACTGACATAAAACAACATTATTGCAACATTTAGCTAAAGCTGAATTAGCACTGAAAAAAAACTAAAAAAAATATAAATTGATATAACAAAAGTTATTTTTTACACGATTTTATCGTGTTTTATCGCCTCAGTTACACTTCATCTGAAAAAACAAACCATTTGTCGCACAAAAAAACAACACTGGATAATATTTAATATCGGATACTCACGCTTTATATACGTTACTTTTAAAACTATTTTAAAACGTGTTTTTCCATAAATAGTAATAATAAACTCAACAATGCATTTCTTTTAGCAGCATAAAAGCTTTTGATAATTAAACAGGTTATATTTACCGCTTTAAAGTATTCTTTAATACTATTTTAACGTTAAGGTTAATTCAGTGATTAAGTTAATCATGAAGAGTTATCCTACTTTATTAGTAATACACTATAAATGAAGCTTTACGTTCACATAATAAAGTAATAGAAGCACCTATAAGCCCTTATCAATGAGTAGCCTTCGTCAGACAGAGTAAGCTTAAAACAGAATTTGCATGGATGGATATTGAGCATCGATTTTATTTAAGCTGGTATCAGGCCCATTGAATAAATTCTTATGAATGGTTTTTAAAAGTATTAGAGGATTGTTTTGTCCGTTAGATTATTAGTTGTTTAGCTTTGCAAAGATAGAATGTTTGAGTAGTTTTTTAAGTTTAAAAAAAGGAGAATTTGAGGTATTAAAATAAATAGATTTAAGGAAGGGGAATTATGGTGAAACAGAAACCTGCTTCACCAAGATGAACTAGAGTTCACATAATAAATTATGCTGCTTCTACGTTCTCAGCTTCAGGGCCTTTTTGACCTTGTTTGATGCTGAATGTCACTGCTTGACCTTCGCTAAGAGTGCGAAAACCAGAACCAGTGATTGCGCTGAAATGTACAAACACGTCAGGACCATTTTCTTGTTCAATGAAACCAAAGCCTTTAGCTTCGTTGAAAAACTTTACTTTACCAGTAACCGACATACTAAATTTTCCTGTAAGTCAATAATTAAAATTCAGCCATATTATTATGGCAATATCCTCCCTGAGTCAATGCTCAAAAATATGGAGGTACAGTACAGGAACAAGTAATAACCTAACCGGTAACCTTAAACGCAGCACAATATCCGTAAATTCAATACATAAAAACTCAAAGCAAGGTAAGATTAACACATTATATTTTTTTTCGCTCTATTAATTAGGAATTATTTCTTAAAAATATAAATTTGTTTTAAATCGCCTTTAACTGACTAATTTACAAGCAAAAACTATAAGTATTATTGTAATATTTATTGCTGTAAGCGAGATCAAAAGCCACCTACAACCACCCTGTCGTCGAATTACGCTTCAATAATATCAAAAGCACAAACAAAAAAGCCGCATTAAAAATTAAGCGGCTTTAGATTTAAATATATTATTGGTTATTCGACAGACCAATCCATTGTATTTTCAGCCTTTATAGGCACAACTTCAGAGTCGCCCAATGTATAACTTGCAGGTACTTTCCACGGCTTTCTTTGTAATGTAATTGTATCTGTATTACGCGGCAATTCGTAAAAATCAGGGCCAAAGTGGCTTGCAAACCCTTCAAGCATGTCCAAAGCTCCTGCATCCTCAAATGCTTCAGCATATAATTCAATAGCGGCATGAGCCGTGTATGCACCAGCACACCCACAAGCTGCTTCTTTTTTATCTTTATAATGTGGTGCAGAGTCAGTTCCTAAGAAGAATTTTTTATTTCCACTTATTGCTGCAGCCATTAATGCTTGCTGGTGAATGTTACGCTTGAGAATTGGCAAACAGTAATAATGTGGGCGAATTCCACCCGCTAACATATGATTGCGGTTATAAAGCAAGTGATGCGCTGTAATTGTTGCCGCTACATTGCTAGGTGCATTAACTACAAACTCTACTGCATCTTTAGTCGTAATATGCTCGAGTACGATTTTAAGCTCAGGAAAGTCATTTACTACATCTCCTAAAATTGTATCCAGAAATACTTTTTCACGGTCAAAAATATCAATCGACGAATCTGTCACTTCCCCATGCACTAACAGCAACATGCCTACTTCTTGCATTGCTTTTAAAGCTGGATAAATATTTTTTACTGATGTAACACCCGAGTCAGAATTAGTGGTAGCGCCAGCAGGGTAAAGCTTAGCTGCTACTATTTTACCTGTCGCTTTAGCTTTTATTATTTCATCTGGTGTAGTTTTATCCGTGAGATACAAAACCATTAATGGCTCAAAGTTGCCTTGTGGATTTGCAGACATAATGCGTTCTCTGTACGACAATGCCGTATCTGTGCACGTTGCTGGCGGAACAAGGTTTGGCATAACAATAGCGCGGCCCATGTATCTGCTAATATCGCGTACAGTGTCTTTTAACTGGTCACCATCACGTAAATGTACATGCCAGTCATCAGGGCGAGTGATAGTAAGGGTTGTTACAGAGTTTGTATTATTACTTGTCATTACTTTGTTCCACGGCTGAATTTATCCGATCATAGGCATATGATGTTTTCGAGTAAAGATTTTATTAAAAATAAAGTTTTTATATGGATAAAATTACTGAGGTACTATTTAAAGCACAATGAGCAAATTCAATGTTATTAGCTTATTGTAATGATTTATGATTAATTAAAACTCGCTATATTAAAACTTTACAGTGTATTGAAACCACTCATCGCTTTAATTTGTACAAAAACCCAAGATTAGGTTAACTTAACTGCGAATTTAAAAATAAAAAGAACAATATAAATTGCCTATGTCTTATAAAACCGATGCTACTAGAGCGCTTGAGATAAAAACTGATCAACTAAGTATCATTAATCAATTTTCATCTAGCCTATTGCAACTCGATACATTAGAAGAATTGTTTGAGTATGTTACAACGCACGTTGTAAATCGCTTAGGGTTTGTTGATTGTGTCATATATCTAGCTGACAATAATGCAAATACATTAAACCAAGTTGCATCAATGGGTATTGCACACGCGCGGGACAAATATCAAGCGGAACGTAAAATAATACGTTTTAGTGAAGGTATAACGGGCGCAGTTGCAACGACCGGAAAAGCGGTAATTATTAACGATGTAACGAAAGACAGCCGTTATATCGCTGATGAACGCCCTGCTCAATCAGAACTATGTGTTCCCCTTATATATAAAGAACAAGTTTTAGGTGTTATTGATTGTGAGCACCCAATCAAAGGTTATTTTACCAATGCACACCTTGAAATTCTTACAACAGTTGCTCACTTACTCAGTGCCAAGATTAACCAGGTTAATACAGTAAATAGCTTACAAAAAACAGTTGAGCAACTCAACAATGCACAAAAATTAGAAAACAGCTTATTACAAATAGCTAACCTAACTTACAAAGCGAATGACCTAGATACATTTTTTAAAGCCTTGCATTCAATCATAAATAACTTACTTCGAGCCGATAACTTTTTTATCGCTCTATACGACAAAAAAGTAGATATACTTGACCTCGTTTACATAGTCGAAGAAGGCATAAACACTAAAACTCATCAAAAAATATCTAAAGAACAACTTAAAGATACCGCTTCATATTACCTTCTAAAAACAGAGCAAACCCTATTACTTAACAAAGATGCCTTTCAAAGTCACATTAATAACGGTGATTTTAAAATGGTAGGTCGGCAATCTGAGTCTTGGTTAGGTGTTCCATTTCAAACAAGTGATCGTATAAGCGGGGTTATCGTTGTACAAAGCTACGATAAAACACTGCATTACAACGAACACGATAGTGCTCTTCTAACGTATGTAAGTCGCCAAATAAGTATGGCAATTGATAGGCAATTAGCCCGCCAAGAACTTGAGCACAAAGCATTACATGACGAGCTTACAGGCCTTGCTAACCGCTCACTACTTATTGAACGTATAAAACATGCTATTTTACGTTTAACGCGTGCTAAAAAGAGTACTAGCCATGCCCTGTTGTATCTAGACTTTGACCGTTTTAAAAGTATTAATGATTCGCTCGGGCATGAAGTTGGGGACCACTTCCTTATAAAAATATGCGACTTGATTAAAGGTACAGTACGAAGCACGGATACATTTGCACGTTTAGGCGGCGATGAATTTGCAATTTTTATGGAAAACATCACGCATAAAAACCAAGTTAATGAAGCTTTAAACCGCATTAAAAACGCATTATCAAAACCTTTAAATATAGATAACCACTTACTCCAAGCATCAACGAGTATTGGGGTTGCCTATACAGATAACGTAAACGACGAAGCTTATATATTACTGCAACAAGCCGATGCCGCTATGTATGAAGCTAAGTCAACCGGACGTGGTCAGGTAAAGTTTTTTAATAACACGATGCGTAAAAAACTTAAAACCCATGCCGATATAGAAAACGACTTACAACACGGTATTGAACACAACGAGTTTGAACTTTATTTTCAACCAATTTTCACCATTACTACCAGTGAAGTTATCGGCTTTGAAGCACTTGTTCGTTGGCATCACCCTACAAAAGGGTTTGTACCCCCTAATGACTTTATACCGATAGCTGAAACTACAGGGCAAATTATAAATCTTGATTTACATTTACTTGATTTGGCGGCCCAGCATATTTCAAATTGGCACCAACAAGGCCATCGCTTTTTAAAAGTCACCGTTAATGTATCGTCACGACACTTTGCATGCCTCGATTTTGTAGCGCAAATACATTCCATTTATAATAAGTACCAATTACCTCTTGGTTCTTTATGCTTAGAAATTACCGAATCTGGCTTAATAGAAAATCTAGAACTCGCCACTCAAATAATTGAAGGTCTTTCACCTTTAAAAGTAAAATTATGTCTTGATGATTTTGGAACAGGTTATTCAGCACTAGGCTACTTGCACCAACTGCCTATTCATATTTTAAAAATAGATAAAAGCTTTATTGACCATCTACAGGATTCTACTAACCCACTTGTTGAAGCCATTTTATCACTTGCGCAATCATTAAAACTTGAAGTTGTAGCTGAAGGAATAGAAACAGTTGAGCAATTAACTATTTTGCAATCCACCGCGTGCGACTATGGTCAAGGCTTTTTAAAATCAAAACCTGTCACTGCCAAAGAAGCCATATTACTAATTAATAAACCCTTATAAAAAGAGCCAGCGAGTAGGTCGCTGGCTTAGGTATTACGCATATACTCTCCCATTGAGCTAAACTTAAGCTATAAGGCAAAACGACTCTATTTTTTAAAGCACAATCTAAAGTAAGCATTCAACAAACCTCACCTCATACCGTTATCAGCATGGTTAAAACTCACGCTGAGCTAAAACGCACAGCAATCGTTATATTTAAAATACAACATGAAGCAAACTCATCTAAAACTCATCAAACCAGTTTTCAAATGACTTTTATCATTACTAACTCTAATATTTTCACGATTCATAGCGATAAACTGCAATAAAACGCATAATTTTAGCCATCTAGACGTTGAAACGTTTTTTATATAGGCGTAGTATGTAATTAATCTGAGCTGAACTCACTTTTCCCATGAGAATTTTTAAAGATGATTGGTATTAAACATTTAAAAACCATAGCAACCCTAAAAGAAACAGGATCTTTGGTTAATACTGCACGAGAGTTATTTTTGACACAGTCTGCTTTATCTCATCAAATCAAAGATTTAGAGAATAAATTGGATTGCCAATTATTTGAGCGTAAAACTCAACCAGTCCGCTTTACCCCTCAGGGAATGCTATTACTTGAATTAGCTCACGAAATATTGCCAAAAATGGAAGCGACTAAATGTCGTTTAAAAGAAAGCTTAAACCAGCCTATTTCTCAACTACGTTTGAGCGTGGAATGCCATGCATGTTTTCATTGGTTATTACCTACTATTAAAGAATTTAATAACTTTTGGCCTGATATAAAAATTGATTATGAACGTGGCTTTAGTTACGACGCTATTCCTGACTTACTAAGCGATGAGCTCGATTTAGTTTTAACGTCTGACATACGCGAACCCGACACATTAGAATACGCGCACTTATTTGATTTTAAATTGAAGCTTATTGTGGCACCGGATCATGAACTTGCTAAAAAAGCGTATGTAACAGCGCTTGATTTAAAAAACGAAACTATTATTTCATACCCTATCCCGCGAGAACGCCAAGATATATTTAAGCATTTCATTCAAAATGCACGTTTTGACGGTACATTAAAAACGGTTGACCAAGGATTACTTATTTTTCAACTAGTAAGTGCCGGCATGGGCGTTGCCGCTTTACCTGATTGGCTAGTTACACCTTATGAAAGCCAAGGCTTAATTAAATCAATTCCTTTAGGCGCTCTTGGTCTTACTCGCCCTATGTATTTAGCGATGAAAAAAGACATGAAAGATAACCCTGTTTATCGTCACTTTTTAAATACGTGTAAGCTAAATAACGGTCGATAATCATCAATATAATAAGTAATATCGCTGTAATTAACTCTACAGCGTTTAACTCTTATGTTTGTTATTAAAAAAATGATTGGTGGTTTACTTATGCCACTGCCTCTATTTGGTTTATTTGCGTGCCTGATGCTCCCACTGGCATTTAAAGGCCGCAAATCAGCCCTCTTCTTGTCTACTTTAAGCTTAATTGTATTACTTGCATTGAGCACCCCCTTTATCGCCAATTTAATTATCCAAAATAATGAACCAGCGTCGCTTGCGTTTAATACTCTAAAGCATCCAAAAATAGACAAAATAGTTGTACTAGGTTGCGATATAAACCCAAATTCGGCTTTAAGTTCAAATAATCAATTAGGTAATTGTGCGCTAACGCGCTTAGTCGAAGGTGTAAAACTGGCGAAACACTACCCTAATGCAGAGCTTATCGTTTCAGGCGGGGGTTATAAAAATACCACTAATAGCGGGCTTATGTATCAAACGGCAATTAGTTTAGGCGTTAATAAGAGCCGTATTTTCCAAAATCCAAAAGCAATGGATACAGGTGAAGAAGCTAAATTACTGGCATCAAAATTAGTCGACTTTAAAGTTGCACTAGTAACATCTGTACTGCACATGCCCCGTGCCAAAGACTTATTTAATGCTCAAGGTATTGAAGTCATAACCGCAGCCACTGATTATCATAATTTTGCTGCACTTCCATGGAGCAAGCAGTTTATTCCCAATGCTCATGCCTTACTTGTGGTTACTCAATACAGTCACGAAGTAGTAGGAAATATATGGATAAGTTTGCGCCGCTGGATAGATCCAGAGGCGCTGTAACTTATATAGCCTAATTAAACTGGGTTATCTATGTCTATAAATGTCACATCAAAACCATGCTCTTGAGCAAGTAACTCACCTAGTGCTTTTACACCATAGCGCTCTGTTGCATGATGCCCGGCTGCAAAAAAATCAATGTTTTGCTCACGAGAACTATGAATTGTCTGCTCCGATGCTTCACCCGTTAAGTAAGCATCAATGCCTTGCTCTGCTGCTAAGTCAATATATCCTTGCCCACCACCAGTACACAGTGCAATGGTTTCTATTTTAGCTGAGCGTACTAAGCTTGTGAGCGGGGTTCGATTAAGCACTTTTGCAATTTTATCTGCAAAATCTTCACCACTTAATGGTGTTTTTAAACGCCCTTTCATTGCTACGCTATTTGAAGTTGGCTCTAGCCCTGTTTCAATTTCAATATCTAATAACTTTGCAAGTTGTGCGTTATTGCCAACTGCTGGATGAATATCGAGTGGTAAGTGATAGCCGAATAAATTAATATCGTTTGCTAGTAGTGCGCCTATGCGACGCTTTTTCATACCCGTTATTGGTTGAGATTCCCCTTTCCAAAAAAAACC
This sequence comes from Pseudoalteromonas sp. SG45-1, assembly GCF_014164135.1. NCBI lineage: Bacteria > Pseudomonadati > Pseudomonadota > Gammaproteobacteria > Alteromonadales > Pseudoalteromonadaceae > Pseudoalteromonas > Pseudoalteromonas sp. SG45-1. The sequence continues at coordinate 20,319 of NZ_JACJEP010000015.1, read as the reverse complement.
ATGATGAACCAAGATAGCATCTGCTTGTTGCTCAATAGCAGCTTCTATTAAAGCTTGACTTGCGGTTACACCCGTCACAATTTTTTTAATTTCGTTTTTACCTTCGACCTGTAAGCCATTTGGGCAAAAATCTTTTATTAAATGAGGTTTCAAAATGTCATTTAGGAGTTGGTTAAATTCTCTACGTTGCATACAACTTACCTTACTTAGCACTGAATTTTGTGCAAATTTTGGCGTTTATAGGCCTAAAATGGAAGGAAAATCGCAAAAAATTGAAAAACTGTTTTAAAATAGGTATAAATACCTCTTCTTTATCTGTGTTCACAACGTATAGGGTCTCTGATGAGCAAACTAGACAAAACAGAAGTGTTATCTGCCTTTGAAGCAGCGTACGAAACTGCCAATGGTAAAAAACCTGAAATCACAACCAAACCTGGTTGGTACAGCATTGATGGCGGTAAAAATTTACGCCTAGCTGACGTAGCAGAGCTTACTAAAAAATTAAACTCTGGTAAAACAACTAAAACGAAAAAACCAAAAGCAGCTGCTCCTGTTAAAGCACAGAAAAAAGCGCCATTCACTGTTGTTACCGAAAATGAAGAAGGTTACACAGCGGAAGAACTTTGGATTGTAATTTTAGCTCGTAAAGATCATGACTGTCGCTTACCGCGCGGTGTTGTTTAATCAACATTTATGATTTTTAAAAGAAACCGCGTTAAGCGGTTTTTTTATATCCGTTATTTGCCAAAAACATAAAGCTTTATAAGTTGTGTAAGGCTAAAAAAAGCGGCTATGTAGCCGCTTTAAAAAGTTTAAAATAAATTACAGTTCTTCAAAATAAAGTGGTTCGCGTTCTTTTTTACCCACTTCATTCATTGTCTCTGCATTGAATAGTCGACCATTGATCATGGTGTAATCTACTTTATCCGAATCTCGAATATTTTTAAGCGGATCGCCATCTATAACCATTAAATCAGCCAGTTTGCCCACTTCAAGCGAGCCTACGTTTTTATCAAGCCCTAAATACTTAGCCGGATCGAGTGTTGAAGCACGTATTGCCTCAAGCGGTGTCATTCCGCCTTGTGCGAACATCCACATCTCCCAGTGTGCACCTAAGCCTTCACGCTGACCGTGCGCACCTAAGTTAACTAATACACCTAGGTCTTGCAGCTCAGCAGCAACGCGTGCGTTATTAAAGTGATTATAGTGATGATCGGGCGCTTTAATGCGGCGCATAGAGCGTGGTAATAATTGATTTTTTGGCACAAATTTACTTAAACGCGGGTGATTCCACACATCAGTTTTATCGTACCAGTAGTTCTCACCCCAAATGCCACCATAAGCCACTACAAGTGTTGGTGTGTAACCAACATCACTTTGCGACCATAACTGCTTTATATCGTCGTATATGTTCTCTACAGGGATTGAATGCTCAATACCTGTGTGTCCATCTACAATCATACTTAAGTTATGTTGTAATAATGAGCCACCTTCAGGGACAACCATCATTTCAAGTTCACGGCCTGCTTCAATAACTTGTTGGCGCTGCTCTCGGCGTGGCTGGTTATACGATTTAACACTAAACGCCCCTACTTTTTTAAGGCGCTCTAAATGAAATTTAGCATCGTCTAACGAGTCAATATGCGACGTATAACCTGGCATATTTGCGCCATATAAAATAGTACCCGTTGAGAAAATACGCGGGCCAACAATCATGCCTGCCTTTTGCATTTCGCTTGCGGTAAATATTTCAGAGGTATCGTTTGATGGATCGTGAATTGTAGTTACACCCAGCGCTAAACCTGCAAAGTTTTTCCAGTTTTGCTCAGGTATAATTTCACCGCTTGCTTGCGAGCCATGTGCATGAGCATCAACAATACCAGGCATAATTGTTTTGCCTGTTACATCAATAACCTCAGCACCTTTAGGGATGCTTATCTCGCTGGCTGTACCAATTGCTTTGATATGCTTGCCATCGGTGATAATAACACCATTTTCAATAACCTTTTCGCCGTCCATAGTAATAATTTTTGCACCAGTGAGCGCAATCATGCCTTTAGGCTCTGCCATTTTTTTACTGAAACCGATATTATCGCCACTTTTCACTTTAAAGTCGGCATCTTCGGCTTTGTTAATGGCAAACATCCCCTCAAGGCTTGCATGATAAAGCTCAGGCCCTAATGTCCAATAAAGCGTGTTGCTCTTAGCACTCCAGCTAATGTTTTCACCAGCACGTACCGATAACTGCTCTATTGGAAATTGACTGTCTTTAGGCCCAATATTAATTGTTTTACCACTTTGAACAAACGGCGTTACAAATACTTTAAATCGCTCAGCAAAAGCGAGGTATTGCCCATCTGGTGATACTCTAAATTCTGTCGCATGTTCTGACTCGTACAGTTTGCGAACTTTTTTACTTTCAAGCTCAACTACGCTAAGCGTTGGTTTTGGCCAAGGACTCATTATAAAAACGCGATCGTTTGCATCTCCAAATTGTGGTTGATAACCACTTTTTGAAATAAGCTCACTTTTACCGCCTTTTTCGCTTACGCTATAAACCCCCGGATTAAGTGACCACTTAGGGTTTAAAATACTGCCGCCAGTGGCTTTTCGATAAACAACCGTTTTACCATCTGGGCTAAACGTTGGCTCTACGTACTTGCCAGGCTCTTTAGTAACTGTATCACCACGACCACTGCGCGCAGACACAACTCTCACTGACCCTTGTTTGTTATCATCCCATGTGGTGTAAACTATTTTTTTACCATCGCGAGAGTACTGTGGAAATAATTCGTAATGATCAGTTTGCTTTGTTAAACGCTTAATTTTACCCGACTCTAAATCACGTTTATAAATATGTCCAAGCGCTTCAAAAATTGCCGTTTCGCCATCTGGGCTTACTTGCACATTACGCAGCATTTTTACATCAAACTCATCAGTATCTAAGTTTTGTGTAAAGCGCACCGCTTTTTGAATTTTTTTACTTGTTTGCACTTTAAAAGGAATGGTTTTAACAGATTTCTCTGCAACATCTAGCTTGTGAATTGTGCCACCAGCCCAAAATACCAGTTCTTCATTATCGGGTGTCCATGCAATGGTTGGGTATACACCATGAATAGCCCATGTTTCTTGCATATCTCGCTCAAGCTTATCGTAAAGCTTAGTGTGCTCACCGCTGGTTAAGTCATATAAATAAAGACTAGTTTGAAAATCATCACGCTTTATATACGCCAGTTTTTTTCCATCAGGTGACGGTGTAGGCCTAATAGCACCGCCCATCGTATCGATTATGGTTTCAATTTCACCCGTTTCACGGTCGTAGCGCTTAATTTTATAAATGCCCGCTACAGAATCCTTTGAATAATGAAAGGTTTTACCGGGTGTTGCATCATGCGAAAAGTATACATAACGACCATCAGGTGAAAACATTGGCTCACCTAAATCTTTTTGATCGTTCTCGCGTTTTGTAAGCTGTACGCCCTTGCCACCCGCTTTGTGATACAACCACACTTCACCTGCTCCCAATGAGCGGCTAGCTGTAAAGTGTTTACGCGCAACTAAGTAGTCGCCATCAGGACTCCATGCAGGGCTATTTAGTAATCTAAAGGTTTCATCGGTAACAGCGTGTTGGTTTTCGCCATTTAAGTCCATTATCCAAATGTTATCGCCACCACCTTGATCGGAGGTAAACGCAATACTTTTGCCGCTAGGACTAAAACGAGGTTGCATTTGCCATGCAATATCAGAGGTGAGCTTTGTAGCTGTACCACCACTCATTGGCATAGTGTAAATATCGCCAAGTAAGTCAAACACCACGGTTTTACCATCAGGGCTAACATCTATATTCATCCATGTGCCTTGCTCAACGCTAATTGCAGCGTCAACAAATTGCCCCTTAGGTGAATCTACTTGCCATTTTTGTTCGTCTTTTTCGGCGGCATTTACCTGCCCTATCGCTAATGACACCGACAATGCTAATACTGTATGAAGCATTTTTTTCATGCGTTTCTCGCTTGTTATTGTTGCAGTAAAAACTATTTCACATGATTGCAACAAAAAAAAACCCAACTTGCCAGCGTTATATGATAAAGCGCGGTTTATGTAGGTTTAATGCCAAACAATAGGGTCAAATTGGTAGTAATTAACTAGCATGCTATAAATTTCAGGATCGTATCGGCGAAGCTCTGCGGGTTTTTCGAGGAAGGTTTCGGTGAGTACAGCAAAAAACTCAGCTTCGTTAGTCGCACCATAGCTGTGAATAACATGCGGCATGCTATAAGCAACGTGACTTTTTAACTGGGTGAAAGCACGGCTAAATACTCGGCCCCACTCTTTGTAATCTGCTGAGCTTTTTAAAATGGGTGTGCCCGTTGTTTTACCTGTTTCTTGATCGAGTTGATGCGCAAACTCATGAAAAACTAAATTATGTCCATCACTTGGCAAGCGGTTACCCTCAAGCACGTCATGCCAACTGAGTACAAGTGTGCCGCCAGGCCATGACTCGCCTAGTCTTACCGTATTGTGGTAACTCACAAGTCCTGCACTATCGCGAGTTGATTGCGGAGCATAATAAGCACTTGGGTATAATAAAATTTCTTTTACATTTCTATATAACGGCCACGGTTTATTAAGCACTAATACACACGCATCGGCGGCTACAATTAACTTCATTGCAGACGTTAGCCTTAAGCCATCACAACCGACAAAGCGTTTTTCGTTTAAAAACCACGTAATATGTCGCTCTAACTTTTCTCTGTCAGCGTCGGTCATTTTTTTATAGATGGGCATGCAACGCAGTAAAATATCTTTTTGCTGTGAATTTAAAGCAAAGTCTTTATATTTACTGCGCCATAATCGGTTTTGAATTGATGGCCAACGCCAGAAAATCACCACAAAAAGAATTAAAACAACAATTAACAGTCCATTTATCATGGGGATTTCCTGAGCTAAGGTATGGTATATAAATATGTCCAGCACACGTGCTTTTCAAGCATATAAGGTTATGTATTTGAATATAAAGTAATTCACATCGCATTGCTTATAGATTACTTATAGATTACTTATAAATTGTTTACTGCTTTGCACTGCCGTTAAATGACGTGTTTAAGTTAACCTTTGCAAAAGGAGTCAAATGTACCCTGCAATGTGTTTATAAATTTCGCTACGTGCAAACCATCCATTAATGAGTGGTGTACATCGATAGCTAAAGGCATTGTACCTGTGTGTTTATCAAACTGACCAAATACAAATTTAGGAATGCCTAAACTCTCCCCTTCACTAAATGCATGCGAAAACGCACTAAAATTCAGCCACGGCAAAACAGATATATGAATTAAGTCGGCCTGCCCTTCTGTTTGGGCAAATGCATCAGAAAATAACGGCTGTTGTTTCGCTTTTTTGCTTACGTCACTTGCATGATTTGCAAACTCTTTAAAATCGCTTGCGCTATTAAAATAACTAAAAACAAACGTATCGTTTTCAGACAACTCAACCACACTTGCGCGAACACTATTAAGTAACCATGGCCTACTATCTATTATACGTAGCATTATTGAATCGTACTCATGGCACGCTTTTAAGGTGCAATATACATACGCTTGAAAAAAAGAAAATTGATTGGTTTTGCAATAGTCGTAAAGTGCTTGAGCATCTAAACGCACACACACATTAAAATAAGGCTGAGAAAAGTGTTTAAATAATTCAAAGTGTTGCTTTCTAGGCCAATTATCTAAATCGATGGGCTGCATGAGAGAAGTTGAGGGAGTCATAATTTGCCGCACAAAATTAAAAATAAAGTGTACCGCTGTTCAGTAACAATTGCATTAACTTACAGATAAACAAAAGGTGTGCAATTGCACACCCTTATATAAATTAGAACTTAGATCACAGACCGTTTTTAATGATCTCTTGCGCTAATTCGTCAGCAATTAAATGCGTTGATTTTTGCTCTTTTTCGCTACGGGCAAAGATTTCAGTTAACGTATTAAAAATACCTTCAACATGTTTATTAGACGCTGCTGCACTGTAACCATCTGGCGCTGTTTCGTAATAAACATTAATAATACCACCGGCGTTAATTACGTAATCTGGTGCATATAAAATGCCTTTTTCACGAATAACTTCACCGTGGCGAGATTCTGCCAGCTGATTGTTAGCACAGCCTGCAATAATAGTCGCTTTTAAACGCGGTATCGTTAAATCGTTAACGGTTGCACCTAATGCACAAGGTGCATAAACATCAACATCTAAGTCGTAAATGTTATCAATGCCAACCGCAGTTGCACCAAAATCACTTACTACACGGTCAATGGCAGCTTGGTTAATATCAGTTACAAACAACTCAGCGCCCGCATCATGTAAATGTTTACATAAACCATAAGCAACAGCACCTAAACCTTGAACAGCCACTTTCACACCTGCAAAATTTTGATGACCGCGTTGATGCTGTAGCGCTGCTTTAATTCCTAAAAAAGTACCGTATGCTGTAAATGGCGATGGGTTACCGCTTTTACCTTCAAGACCCAGTACGTAATTAGTTTCTTTATTCATAATAGCTACATCAGCACATGTGATGTTTACATCTTCTGCTGAGTAATAGCTGCCATTTAATCGCTCTAATTGACGACCAAATGCACGGAATAATTGCTCAGATTTAATTTCTTTCGCATTACCTATAATTACAGATTTACCGCCACCAAAGGGTAAGCGCGCAACTGCATTTTTATAAGTCATGCCCTTTGATAAACGTAGCACGTCATAAACAGCATCTTCGTCGTTTGCATAATCCCACATTCTACATCCGCCAACTGCAGGACCTAGGTTGGTATTATGTACAGCAATAATTGCTTTTAAACCCGACTCTTCATCAGAACAAAAAACCACTTGTTCATGGTTATCAAATTCAACTCGATTAAACACAGCCACTTAAAATACTCCGAAATAGTTAACCCGTGAGAGGGTATGCGCGCTGGAAATTGCCGAGACTTTATCACTTCATATACGTGTTCGCTATACTCACAGATGATAAAACCAATGAAAACATTAAGCTTAAATTAAATAACCTAATTAAAACTTTTATATAGATAAAAAATTTACAAAACCGTCATTTTTAAGTTTTAAATACTATAAATATAAGAACCACACCGACTTACGTTTACGTGAACGTAATACAATTGTTGCATGTAAAGTTTAATATACAAGTGCTACCTGGCCGCTACGTACCGCTGCCTATAGGTTTCCAGTAAAAAGTAAGCTTTTTCGCAAACTGGTCAGAGCTGTAAACTTGCTAATAACTCTATTTAAAAAACAAAAAAGCGAGCACTAGGCTCGCTTTTTAAAAATACAAAACGTACGTTATTTTAGCTTGCTATCAAGCTCTTCAATTTTAGCTTTCCAGATAGCAGGGCCTTGTGTATGCGCATTGGCGCCTTCACTGTCTACTGCAACAGTCACTGGCATATCTTCTACTTCAAATTCGTAAATAGCTTCCATACCTAAATCTTCAAAAGCTACAACACGCGCTTTTTTAATCGCTTTAGATACTAAGTAAGCTGCGCCGCCTACAGCCATCAAATAAACAGATTTATGCTCTTTAATAGACTCAACCGTTGCAGGGCCACGTTCAGCTTTGCCAATCATGCCTACAATGCCTGTTTTTTCTAGCATCATATCGGTAAATTTATCCATGCGAGTGGCTGTTGTAGGGCCAGCAGGACCTACTGCTTCATCGCGTACCGCATCCACAGGGCCCACGTAATAAATAAATTTATTATCAAAGTCTACGCCCTCAGGTAAACCTTCACCTGAGTTGATCATATCTTGCAAACGTTTATGCGCTGCATCACGACCTGTTAAAATAGTGCCCGAAAGTAAAACGGTTTCACCCATTTTCCATTCTTGAACATCTTTTTTAGTCAGTGTATTTAAATCAACACGACGTGTGCCTTCGCCCACTTCAAATGTTACTTGTGGCCAATCTTCTAGTTTAGGTGCTTTTAAATTAGCAGGGCCAGAACCGTCAAGCGTAAAATGTACATGGCGAGTTGCCGCACAATTTGGGATCATTACTACAGGTTTTGAAGCTGCATGCGTTGGTGCTGTTTTAATTTTAACATCAACAACCGTTGTTAAACCGCCTAAACCTTGTGCACCAATACCTAATTTATTAGCACGGTCAAAAATTTCTAAACGCAGTTTTTCTTCAGTTGTTTCTGCGCCGCGTTCTATTAACTCGTGAATATCAACCGGATCCATTAACGACTCTTTAGCCATTACTGCTGCTTTTTCAGCCGTACCACCAATACCTATACCTAGCATGCCTGGCGGACACCAACCAGCACCCATTGTTGGTAGTGTTTTTTCTACCCATGCAGCAACATCATCTGACGGGTTTAACATAACCATTTTACTTTTGTTTTCAGAGCCGCCGCCTTTAGCCGCAACCATTACTTCTACTTTTCCACCCGCTACTAAATCAATATGCACAACCGAAGGCGTATTATCTTTAGTATTTTTACGCGTACCAGCAGGGTCTGCAACAATAGATGCACGTAAAGGGTTATCTGGATTCAAATATGCACGACGAGTACCTTCATCAACCATTTGTTGAACGGTTAAATCTGTTTTATCCCACTTAACATCCATACCTACTTTAACAAAACAGGTAATAATACCGGTGTCTTGGCAAAGTGGACGCTTGCCTTCAGCCGACATGCGTGAGTTAATTAAAATTTGTGCAATGGCGTCTTTAGCCGCTTTACTTTGTTCTTTGTTGTACGCTTTTTCGAGTGCTTGAACAAAATCAAGTGGGTGATAGAACGAAATATATTGCAATGCATCTTCAATGCTATCAATAAAGTCTTGCTGACAAATTGTACTCATAGTGGTTCCTTAAGTTACCGTTACGCGTTGTCGCGTAATCTAAATCAAACCGGTGACGGTGGTTTGCACTGTTTTTTGCAGCTTAGTGCTGCCAAAAAATTTGACTTATGATACCCTCCCAGCCCGTTTCGAGCCAGTTCTTAAAGGGGCAGTAAATGCTAAACAATAAAAAAAATTGTATTAAATTAGGCATAACACAAAACTGCATTGACGTTTTTGCGCATTTTTCACATTTGCCTTATGCAATTCTATTAGATTCTGCAAATAGTAATCATATAAACAGCCGTTTTGATATTGTTGCTATTGAGCCGCAAAGTACCCTTGAAGTAAAAAATAATAAAAGCTTTTTAAATAATATAGAAAGTAGTGATAACTGCTTTGAAATTATGAATAATGAGCTTTCGCATCTTGCTAAAACAAAAGCCGATTACGATTTACCCTTTAACGGCGGCTGGCTTGGCTACTTTGGCTACGACTTAGGGCGTACAATTGAAAACATCCCCACTCGTGCTATTGAAGATATTAATCTTCCCCAAATGGCTATTGGCCTTTACTTAGATGCCCTTATTTACGACAAGCAGCAACAAAGCTGGTTTTATGTATCGCAGCCAAACACCGATCGATTAGCGCTTTATGAGCAATACTTAAATACACACGCTAACTCCCAAGTTAATACGCAGTCCTTTGCCCTAAACAGCGACTGGCAATCAAATATGAGCGAAACGGAATACGCTGCAAAGTTTGCCCAAATTGAGGAGTATCTAAAAAGTGGCGATTGTTACCAAATTAATTTAGCGCAGCGCTTTAACGCTCAGTTTGAAGGCTCCCCTTGGGCGGCTTATATTAAACTGCGCGAGGCAAATAAAGCGCCATTTTCGAGCTTTATAAATCACCCTCAAGGGGCAATTTTATCAATTTCCCCTGAGCGCTTTATATCTGTAAATAATAACGTTGTAGAAACCAAACCTATTAAAGGCACTCTGCCGCGAAAAGCGGATGCGCTGGAGGATCAACGCCAAGCCCAAATACTCGCAGCATCAGCTAAAGATCACGCTGAAAACGTAATGATTGTTGATTTACTGCGTAACGACTTAGGCAAAGTAGCAAAACCTGGCAGCGTCCACGTCCCTTCCCTTTTTGCTATTGAAAGCTTTCCGGCAGTGCATCATTTAGTAAGCACGGTAACCTCAGAACTTGATGAAGGCAAAACAGCGGTCGATCAGTTAAAAGCGGCTTTTCCGGGTGGCTCAATCACCGGTGCGCCCAAAATTAGAGCGATGGAAATAATTGAAGAACTAGAACCACATCGCCGCAGCATTTATTGTGGTTCAATTGGTTATTTAAGTGCATGTGGAAATATGGATACGAGTATCACTATTCGTACCTTGGTGTGCCACAAAGCGCAAATTTACTGCTGGGCAGGCGGCGGAATAGTAGCTGATTCTAAAGTCGAATTGGAATATCAAGAAACTTACGATAAAGTAAATAAAATCCTCCCTTTATTAAAACAGTAGGTCGCTTTGAATAGTGAACACATTATGGCGCGGTTTCTGTTAAGCCCTACAGCTGCGCCAAACCAGTTAAAAGACACGCGTAAAAAACGTGCTAGCGCCGTTATTCTGCCCATTATTGATATAGATAATCATGCACATATATTACTGTGTAAACGCCCTACTTATTTACACCATCACCCTGGGGAGATTTGTTTGCCCGGAGGTAAGTTTGAAGTAAGCGACATTACCCTTCGCACCACAGCCCTTCGCGAACTAAAAGAAGAGCTAAATATTGCCCAAAACAACGTTAATGTAATAGGTCACTTACCTGAGTATTCAACATTAACGGGTTTTAGTATTAGCCCCTATGTAGGTTTACTTAATAAAGGCACCACATGGGAAAATGACTATAATGAAGTACAAGCGAGCTTTTTACTCTCTGTCACTGAGTTAAATAACGAAGCTAATTGGCAACCCTTACCTTTTCAACGATTTGGGAAAACGGTTATTTTGCAAGGTTTTAAAACACCACATGGTTTACTTTGGGGTGCGACTGCAAACATTATAAAAAACTTTACAAAACAACTCGCCTTACCAGTTTAAATCTTCGTTATTAATAGTTACACAATCACAATTCCACGTTATCATGCTCGACCGTTCAAAGAGCAGCTTCGTGCTGATAAAACAAAGTAGAGACACACATTATGATCAGTGCATTTGATATGTTTAGCATTGGTATTGGCCCTTCGTCATCACACACCGTTGGCCCAATGCGCGCATCACGCTTATTTGTTAATGACCTACAAGAACAACAATTATTAGCAAATGTTACCGATATTAAAGTAGAGCTTTATGGCTCTTTGGGTCAAACAGGTGTTGGCCATGGTTCGGGTAAAGCCGTAATTCTTGGTTTAGCCGGTTATGACCCTGAAACTATAGATGCCGATTTAGTCGACGACATTTTAGCGACCATCGAACAAGATCAGGTTATTTATTTAAACAAAACACACAAAGCTAAGTTTCCAAAACAAGGCGCTATTGTTTTTCATCGTCGCAAAACGCTGCCTAAGCACTCTAATGCAATGGAAATTATCGCCTCAAACAACGGCGAAAAAGTTTACAGCAAAGTATATTACTCTATTGGCGGTGGCTTTATTGTTACTGACGAAGAGTTTGAAAACGAAAAACAAGCAGCCCTTAATATTAGAGAAGAAAACCCAGCCCCATTCCCATTTGGTAGCGCAAAAGAGTTACTAGAAATGTGTAAAGAGTCAGGGCTTAGTGTTTCAAGCTTAATGATGAAGAACGAAAAAACACTGCGCACTGAAGATGAAATAAAAGACACGCTGTTTCATATCTGGAAAGTAATGATGGCCTGTATTGACCGTGGTATGCGTACAGAAGGTATTTTACCTGGCGGCTTAAAAGTAAAGCGCCGTGCGCCTAGCTTATACTTAAAACTAAATATAGAAGTCAGTAACGACCCACTTCGTGCAATGGACTGGGTTGATTTATTTGCCCTTGCCGTAAACGAAGAAAATGCGGCAGGTGGCCGTGTAGTTACCGCACCAACTAATGGTGCTGCGGGTATTTTACCGGCTGTACTTATGTACTATCACACATTTGTGAAAGAAGTAGACCGCGATATAGCCACACGTTATTTATTAACGGCCGCTGCTATTGGTATTTTATATAAAAAGAATGCCTCTATATCGGGTGCTGAAGTAGGTTGCCAAGGTGAAGTTGGCGTTGCGTGCTCAATGGCTGCAGGCGCATTAACAGAAATTGTTGGTGGCAATGTTGTGCAAGTAGAGAACGCAGCAGAAATTGGTATGGAACATAATTTAGGCCTCACGTGCGACCCTGTTGGTGGCTTAGTACAAGTACCGTGTATTGAACGTAATGCAATGGGCGCGATTAAAGCAATTAATGCCTCACGTTTAGCTATTCGTGGCAGTGGAGAGCAAAAGGTATCACTTGATAAAGTGATTAAAACCATGCTTGAAACCGGCAACGATATGAAAACCAAATACAAAGAAACCGCTCGCGGTGGATTAGCAGTTAATATTATCGAATGTTAATCAGCTCGCTATAAAGAGAAAAAGCTGCCTATTTTAAAATAGGCAGCTTTTTTATTGTTCGTTCAATGCAATCACCTTATTTAACGGGTAACTCTATATCTGCAAATAACTTATCTACGTCATCTTGGTTACGTAACAAGCTTGCTCGCTCTACGCGCTCTTTAGTTAAGTGCGGTGCAAAACGTTCAATAAAATCATACATGTAAGTACGTAAAAAGCTGCCCTTTCTAAAACCAATTTTGGTCGTGCTTGCTTCAAATAAGTGGCTTGCATCAATACACACTAAATCGGTATCGCTCACTTGATCTATCGCCATTGAAGCGACAACACCAACTCCTAAACCCAGTCGTACGTATGTTTTTATAACATCAGCATCGGTTGCAGTAAATACAATGTGTGGCTCAAGTCCGTGTGCGCTAAATGCTTTATCTAACTCTGAGCGGCCCGTAAAACCAAATACATATGTAATGAGTGGATATTGGGCAATGTCAGCAACAGTTAAACTATTTGCCTTTTTAGCGAGCGGATGGTCTTTAGCAACAACAATACTACGGTTCCAATGGTAGCAAGGCAGCATAACTAAATCTGAATACAAATGCAGTGCTTCTGTTGCAATAGCAAAGTCGGCATCACCGCGTGCTGCAGCATCCGATATTTGCTGTGGAGTACCTTGGTGCATATGAAGCGATACCGCAGGATATTTTTTCATAAACCCTTGAATAACGTTAGGCAAAGCATAACGAGCTTGGGTATGTGTTGTGGCAATATTCAACTTACCTTGATCAGGTAGCGTATGCTCATTAGCAACGGCTTTAATACCTTCTACTTTGGAGAGTATTTCACGAGAAATATTAATTATATCTTCGCCAGCACCGGTTACATGCGTTAAATGTTTACCACTGCGACCAAAAATTTGTACACCCAACTCATCTTCTAACATGCGTACTTGTTTAGAAATTCCTGGCTGCGAGGTAAATAAACTCTCAGCAGTCGCTGAAACATTTAATTTATGATTTTGTACTTCTACGATGTATCTGAGTTGTTGTAATTTCATGGCTGCAAATTTTAACGTTATTATTCATATTATTTATAAAGGCAATACCGCTTAAAACCAAGTGTTATTTACGTAAAATATCACTTTAGGTCTTTAGGTGTGCAATTATCTGATTAGAGCTCAAGGCTAGCATAATAAATATGCTTGAGGTAGCGATGTTTATTCAGCTTTAGTTTATAAGCCCTTAGGGTGACTACGGTTTATAAAGAGCTCAACCTATCAATTTTTTGGTGTATTTTTTAAGTTAATCGGCGCAAAGCTACCCTGTTAACGTATATTTAATGTAAGATTAAATAATTAGGTTATATATCCGAGAATTACACCATGATCGTTTCTATTATAATAGTGCTTATAGTTGCATTGATTGTGATTGCACTTTGGGTAAGTGCTGTACAACAACACAAAGAAAAACAAGAAGCGGAACGCCGCAAAGAGCTAACAAAACAAAAAGCTATAATAGAAGAAACAGAAGAAGCGCTAATGAATAGTGCTAACATACCCCTGTCTGAGAATCTAATTCGTACGTTACAACGCCGTATTTACGAAGCTTTAAATACAATGGTTAATAACTCGCAAACATCTAAAGCACTTAAAAGCCGCTTAAGTGAAGCGAAAACGCACTTATCTAATCCCGTTCAAGATAATAGCAGTGAAGCTCTAACGCTACCGAATAATGACAAGCAACTTGTAGGCCTAATTCAGGGCATTAAAAAATTACGCTCAATTTTACGCTCTGAACATAGTAAAGGTCGTATTGACAGCCAAGCTTTTGTTTTAGAAGATAAACGTCTCGAAAAACTACAACTGCGTATTAATATCGAAAGCCAAATAAAACGTGGCTTATCTGCCCGCTCAGCGAGTATGGTTGGCTCAGCAAGACAGTATTTTGAAAAAGCACAGGCAACGCTCAATGCAGTTACATACACCGATGAATATGTAACAACAAAACGCCAAGAAGTTGAAGGTTACTTAGAAGCAATTAGTGTTGAACTAAGAGCTTCTAATGCAAGCGCACTTAAAAAGAAAACAGAAGAAGAGCAAGACGACTTAGATATATTGTTTGCTCCTAAAAAGAAATGGTAATTCTTTTATAAAAGCATTAAAAAAGCCTGCACAAATTAAATTTATGCAGGCTTTTTTGTCTATTTGTTAGTCATTAAGACAAAAATGCAAACTTGAAAACAAACAAGGCTGTCAATATCCAAACACTAATACTGATTTGATCTTGCTTACCACACAAAACTTTAACCGCCGTATAAGATATAAAACCAAGTGCAATACCGTGCGCAATCGAAAACGTTAATGGTGTCATTAGTAATACTACAGTAACAGGAATTGCATCGGTCATATCATCCCAATTTACAAACTTTAAATTTTGTAGCATCAGTACAGCGACATATAAAATAGCACCTGCCGTAGCATAAGCCGGTACCATTTGTGCAAGCGGTGCAAAAAACATCATCAGTAAAAAGCAAATACCTACAACTACAGCCGTTAAGCCAGTACGTCCGCCAACAGATACACCAGCAACCGATTCTATATACGATGTAGTCGTAGACGTGCCTAGCATCGCACCTGCAATTGTTGCTGAGCTGTCAGCACTTAGTGCGCGTCCTAAACGAGGCATGTTACCTTTTTCATCAGCTAAACCAGCTTTTTGAGTGACTGCAACTAATGTACCCGAAGTATCAAAAAGATCGACAAACAAGAATGCAAAAATAACACTCATCATTGATATATCAAAAGCGGCGGCAAAATCTAATTGCATAAAAGTAGGCATTATTGATGGTGGCATAGCCATAACACCGTGATATTCAACTAGCCCTAAACTTAGTGCAATGCCTGTCACTAATAAAATACTAATAAGTACACCGCTTTTAAAATCGCGGTATAAAAGCGCTGCAATTACAAAAAAGCTTAATATAGCTAATAATGGGCCTGGGGAAGTAATGTCGCCCAATTGCACTAGTGTTGCTGGGCTTGAGACAATAATACCTGCATTTTTAAGGGCAATTAAGGCTAAAAAAGCACCTATACCTGTTGCGATAGCTCGCTTGAGCACCAGAGGTATGGCATTAATAATCCATTCTCTGACTTTAAATAAGCTTAAAAATAAAAATATACAACCCGACATAAAAACAGCCCCTAATGCGGCTTGCCAGGTATAACCCATTCCTAATACGACGCCATACGTAAAAAAGGCATTTAGTCCCATGCCAGGCGCTAATGCTAATGGATAATTAGCCCACAAACCCATTATAAAACAGCCTATCGCAGCTGCTATACAGGTAGCTACAAATGCAGCCCCTTGGTCCATCCCTGCCTCAGCAAGCATAGCCGGGTTTACAAATACAATGTATACCATAGTGATAAAGGTAGTTAGGCCAGCAACGCATTCGCGTTTAACTGTTGAGTTATTTTCGCTGAGTTTAAATAAGGCTTCAAACATAATAAACTTGTGATAGTAAAAAGTGACGAGATTTTAACATAAAAATTATCTTTTACAGGACATTTTACCTTGCTATATACTAAACTGTTAAAGTAGTTAAAATAATAAATGAACCAATATGCTTAAAACAACACCTTGTGAGCAAGACTTAGAGCAACAGCTAGACAACATTTTAGGTTTTGTTACTCAACCAGAAAGCAGCCCCGCGCCCATTGATAATAAAAAAGATGAGCAAAGTACTATTAATAAAGCCCTATATTATTTAAAAAATAATCAAGCTCCATTGGCTGCAAAATGGATGCGCCTTGCTGCAATGGCAGGAAACCATAGAGCACAGTTTTATTTAGGTTTATTTTTTGTAAAAGGTGAAGGCGTGCCACAAAGTGTATTTCATGCTGTAGCGTGGTTGAGCTTAGCGAGTAGCCAAGGGTACGCACCTGCCACTGCAGCGGTTACAGATATACGCAAACATATCGAAACTAAGCGATTTAAAGATGCTCAATGTTATGCAGCAAGTTTGTACGAACAAATCCACCAACTCCAGTTTTCTCATATGATCCCTCGCACCAGTGAAAACACATAAACTAACTAAGTAATAAGTACTGTATACAGTGTTGAAAAATACTGTATATAGTTACAAAGATACTCCTACACAGTATAAAACCCACAAATGAAAACACTACTCAAAAATTTATTTTAAAACAACCCCCTCAAAAACAAGCCTATAACAAGTTGATTAATAAAGAATTATAGATTTAAAAATAAAAAACAATGATCAAAGGCTGAATAACTGTACAAATAAATAGCATAAAATGCTTGCACGAAAGCACTGTATAAACTACTGTATATGAATACTGTATAAAAACCCAGTGAGTGAAATTATGTTACAGCCTATTACCGTAAGAACAGTTAAAAGTTACCAACAAGACGAGCAAAGCGATTGCGTAAATTTGATCCAAATTGAAGATGAAATTTCAGCGACCTTTGAGCTTTTAAAAGTATTACACCAATACAATAGCTCTAATGCATGGACGTTACTAATTGCGCCAGATCATGTACCTAGCAAAGCTTTACTTGACTCATGCTCTATTGATACAAGCAAATTACTTGTTATTAGACAGAAGCACCTAGTAAATTTAGAGTATGTATTAAATTCTGCGTTAAATAATGGAAACTTTGCAGCGGTAATTACCTGGACCGATATAGTTAATAACCAACTACTTACAAATCTATCGTTCGATTTAAGTAAAACGAATACAAAACTATACTGTTTTACTAAAAACGCTCAAACAACAGAGATACCACTCGCTCAATAAGCTTGTTAAACTAATGTTTTAGATTCTGTATTATTATTATGACTTCACTCAATACCACATTATGTTTTTGCAGCAGTGGGCACAATTATGCCGATTGCTGCGAGCCGCTTCACTTATCTGTAAAGCAAGCTGACACTCCTGAACAACTTATGCGCTCACGATTCAGCGCTTATGTTATTAAAAATGCAGAATATGTTTATCGAACCTACGCAAAAGAAAAACAAGCTGAAAATCCGGTTAAAGAAATCAATGATTTTGCTAACAGCTGTCGATTTATAAATCTTGATGTAATCGGATCAAGCCATGATGACAATACTGGCAATGTAGAATTTAAAGCCCAGTACTTTTATCAAAACTTATTTTGTGAGCTTCACGAAAAGTCGCAGTTTGTTAAAGAAGATTCCAAGTGGCGTTATTTAGATGGCACTATATATCCTGTTGAAGATATTAAAGTAGGCAGAAATGATAACTGCCCATGCGGTAGCAATAAAAAGTACAAAAAATGTCATAGCATGTAATAAATAATCTTATTTAATATTTATCACCTAAAAGGTGTTTTTAAGTGGCAGAGTGATTTAATAGCTAATTAAACTTAAAAACACACTTTGTTACGCCCTTGCATTTTAGACTCATACATTTTTTCATCTGCGATCTGCAACGTGTTTTTGTTATTTACATATGGTTGTAGGGTTGCACCGCCAATACTAATAGTCACAAAATCATATTCTGAATGTTTGTGTAATATTCCTAAATCGGCCACACTCTGTTTAATTTTATCAGCAACACAAATTGCACCTTCAGTGCTTGTATGCGGTAGAACAACTACAAACTCTTCGCCGCCATAACGCGCAACAAAATCGGTTGGCCTTTGCAAACTATTAGTAATAGTTTGTGCTACTAGGTTTAACACCGTATCCCCCTGCACATGACCATAGATATCATTGTATTGCTTAAAGTAATCTATATCGATGAGTAATAATGCATAGTCAACTTTTTCTCGTAAGGCGCTTCGTTCCATTTTAGAAAAATGTGCATCAAAATAACGGCGATTGAATACTTTAGTTAAATCATCTAAAAATACTTTTTGATTGAGTAAGTCGTGTTGTAATTTTAACGTTATATGGGCACGAACCCTTCTAAATAGTGTTTCTTTTACAATCGGCTTTTTAATAAAATCAACAGCTCCGGCTTCCCAACACTCTTCTTCTTCGTTTTCAAAGGATGTAACAAAAATAACTGGGATATCCTGTGTTTCAGTATTATTTTTTAATTTTAAACATGTATCAATACCACTCATTCCACCCATACTAATATCGAGTAGGACTATATCGGGTACATTTACATTACAAATTTCAATTGCTTCTTCACCACTTCCAGCTGTTGTCACATTAAAATGCTCAGATAATATTTTTTTTAATACGATTAAGCTTAATAACTGATCGTCAACTATAAGTACTTTAGAATTCTTTAAACTTAGTTTTAATTGATGGTCAGAGTAATTTATTGGCATAGTAAAAATGTTTTGTTTTTTTAATTAAAAACAGCCTATAGCATCACATTTTGTTATGCAAATGTTAATTAAGAGGGATTCTACTTATTGGTTATTAATAAAAATGCTTTTTAGTAAATCTTTATTGCATAAAAACAAAAAATGAGCCACTTGGGCTCATTTTATAACTTTGAATACTTAATTTAGTTAAGTATTATTCGTCATCATCTAAATCTAATTGCTGACGTTGAGCAGGTCGAGCTAAAATCTCTACATAGAAAGAGGTCAAACCTTGCTTTTCAATTTCGCCAATTTGGTTACTTAATTCAGCAACGTGCACAACTTGCGCATCTTCAGCTGTGTTACCAAACTTACAGTCAAATGCCCAATAGTCAGCATCTTCAGGTAGCGTTTTATTACGCTCTCTTTTCAAATATTTTTTCACTTCGTGCTTTGCAGCATCAACCATACGAGGGTATTTGATTTTCTCGTGATTTAGCGTGAATGTTTTCTTCATTACGTTCCTAATTACCTTGGTTTAATGATAATGGCATTTCATGTCATACCATTTGACGCCATTATAGCAATTGCATTTAATTTTTGGATGCTTTTTTTTCATTAAATCAATTATTAGCAAATATATAAAGCAGACCCGTTATAAAGCATATATTAACTGATGATTATTACAATCATATATCACACCGCAATAAGCTGAAGTGGTTGATGTATTGCATCATTATTAAGGCTGTCGTAAAAAGCAGCTGCATCTATAGGAGGATTCGCTAGTTGTGTTTGTTCGCTTTTAATTCTTCTTCTGACAGCAAGCTCACAGTTATCTATTATATTAAGTGGAATATGCTTATCATCATTTCTAATCGCAAGTGGTTCAGGGCTTAAGCACTGTTTTAGCTTAATACTTGTCATACCGCAGCGCTCTCCTTCTTGAGATATTAATGATGCATTAAACTGTCCAACCAACATATTGTATTCATCAGGGGCTAAAAGTTGCTTTGGACCTGCGCCAAATTGCTTTCTTAATGCCTCTTCTTCTATAACTAAATTATCTATTTCAGTTTTTGGTAAATGAAATTGGCTAAAGTCGAGTGCGTCATGTGACAGCATCGCTAATAATAGAGAAAATTCGCCACGGCGATTTTCATGCACACTATTATTGAGCCTACTGTTTAACTGACTCTCTGTGATTAACAAATCATCTATTTGCATAGTCTTTAGTCGATTGTGGTAACTGATAGATATTTATCGGCTTTATTTCAATTTTCTTTAGCTTTTTTCTTTACTTAAATACGCAATTTGCTATTATCAGCGCCGTTGCATTGGAGGGGTTCCCGAGCGGCCAAAGGGATCAGACTGTAAATCTGACGGCTCAGCCTTCGCTGGTTCGAATCCAGCTCCCTCCACCACTTTTCTTACCGCTAAGTTAAGTGGGGCCAAATGCAATAAAATTAGTGTGGAGGGGTTCCCGAGCGGCCAAAGGGATCAGACTGTAAATCTGACGGCTCAGCCTTCGCTGGTTCGAATCCAGCTCCCTCCACCACT